>JBDRPR010000314.1:0-12087 GCA_043826845.1 Bacteroidota bacterium | reverse complement strand
CAAATTGCTCTCTTGTGAATGAATTATCTGATTTGTTTGACATAAGTAATGACAGCGCATACAGAAGACTTAGGGGAGAAACAGCTTTGACATTTGATGAAATAATAATTCTATGTAAAAAGTATAATATTTCATTTGATTTCATCACAGGGCTTGTTTCAAATTCAGTGACATTTAAATATGAACCTAATGGGAATACTAAAGAAGAATTTAAAAATTATCTGAGCGTAATATGCAATGATTTGGAAATGCTCTCAAAAACAAAGAATTGTAAAATAATATACGCAGCTGAAGACATTCCTTTGTTTCATCATTTTCAGTATCCTGAACTTGCTTCCTTTAAATTATTTTATTGGATGAAATCCGTTATGAATGTGCCTGAATATATTGAATCTAAGTTTTCTCCGGATATTATTGATAATGAAATTCTGGATCTGTGTAAAAAAATGGATGATTATTATCGTATTATTCCTTCTGTTGAAATCTGGACAGAACTGACAATAAACAGCTTGATCAAGCAAATTCAGTTTTATTGGGATTCCGGTTTATTTGCTGATAAAAAATATGCATTATCTGTCTGTGACTGTCTTAAGCTTGAACTTGAGAATATTATGAAACAAGCTGAAAAATCAACTAAATTTATAAATGATAGAGAAATGCTTATAAATGAGGGGAATTTTACGCTTTACCATAGTGAGGTCGAAATTGGAAATAATTGCATCCTTGCATCTGTAAGTGATAATAGGACAGTATATTTATCACATTTTACCTTTAATTTTATTTCTACAACAGGAAAATCCTTTTGTGATGAAACCGAAAAATGGCTGAATAACCTGATAAGGAAATCAATTTTGATAAGTGGCGTTTCAGAAAAACAACGTTATCAGTTTTTTTCTGCAGCTGTGAAATCTGTTGAAAATCTGAAAAAGAGAATTGAAAACGAATAAATTTATAGCTCACATTTACATTGTTTTAATATAATTTATTTAAATCAGAACTTTAATTTTATTATATAAAAAAATATGGGCAAAAGCCTGGTTGGCATGAGACACTAATTATCCCGACCTTCAGGTCGGGTATATATTCGACAACAAGTGCAGGACTTTAGTCCTGAAGAAAAAATAATTCGTATTTTTGCAGTATGGAAAATGATACAATCCTAAACCTTGAAAAGGAGCTGACCGGAAAAAAACCGGAAGAAATAATAAACTATATTTCTCAAAAATACAGTGGGAGAGTCGCCTTCTCAACAAGCCTTGGACTAGAAGATCAGGCATTGACAGATATGATTGTAAAAACCGGTAAGCCTGTAAAAATCTTTACACTGGATACCGGCAGGCTTTTTCCTGAAACCTACGATCTGATCCATAAAACAAACAAACGGTATAATCTGAATATTGATATTTATTTTCCTGATTATAAAGATGTAGAGAAAATGACAGGGAAGAAGGGAATAAATTTGTTCTATGAAAGCGTTGAGAACCGGAAACTTTGCTGTCATATCAGAAAAATAGTTCCCTTGCAAAGAGCATTGGCGGGATCAGAAATTTGGATAAGCGGACTACGCAGAGAGCAATCAGTTACCCGTGAAAATAATCAGCTTGTTGAGTGGGATGAAAAGTTTAAAATTATTAAAGTCAACCCATTGCTTAACTGGTCATTGAAAGAAGTCTGGGATTACATTAAAGAAAATAATGTTCCATACAATCCTCTTCATGATAAGAACTTTCCTAGTATTGGCTGTCAGCCATGCACCGCTCCGGTTGAAAAAGGTGAAGATATACGCAAAGGCAGGTGGTGGTGGGAAGATTCTTCAGGGAAAGAATGCGGTCTGCATTTAAAAAAGTAATTTGCGAATATCCGAATCATAATCCATTGTGATTATGCTTTTTCAATTGTAAAATAAATGGGAGAGGAGTAAGATTTTTGTATAAAACTATGGATAGCTAGATGGTCTGAACATAAAACTTTTTCCTCAGTTACACACTGGAGAAATATTTGTTTTTTTTTATACTTTAAATATTAAGAAAACAAGTGAATTACCAAATTAATATTCAATGGTATCAATAATACCGGCAGTATCAATCACTGCTTCATCATATTGTTGGAAACAGATTACTGCTTTGATATTGTAATATCCATTTTTAGAATCGTAAACACCACAACCAAGTTGCAAATTGTTATAATGCATGATGACAACTTTATGCCATGGTGATTCCATCCATCCTTTTACAATGTCGTCTGCCATACTCAGATATGTTTTACCCTTACTGCTGCACACATAAATACATTCCCCTATGGTTGCATTTCTAATACCTGCCAGTCTTGCCCTGTCATCTGGTGTTCTTCTTGTATCGTCGTTTTCGTTTATATGATCCTGAAAATATAGTTCTGCCATTGATTTAGCATGATGCCATGCCGTTGCTTCCAGATTATTTAAATATTTTACGAATAACATTCTGTTTTTGACTCTTAGTTCATTTACAGCATAAAACAAGCACCCACTCGCCACAGAATAATCAATTGCATCAACTTTCTGAAGAAAGAGTTTATTTGAACGAAAATTATCAATACTGCATTTTTGATAATCTTCGGCCTTCCATTGTTGAGCAAAACATAAATTGAATGTCAAAGCCAGTAAAGTAAATATGATATATTTATTAACTACCAAGTTATTTATAATACAATTTTATATAAATATAACGAATAATCTACTTTTATATTATTCTGAAATCAGAACCCCAAATTTAAAAATAAAGTGGGGATGAAGGGCTTAGAAACATAGAACCAGAATTTCAATTAGCTACGTTAGGAGCGTCCTGTAATTGATTTTCTTCACTCTACTTTATGCAGGGGTAATAAAGAAAATCAATGCTTTTTGTCTGTCAATTAACGGAATGCTTCGCTACGCTCGCAATGACATTTTCAGACAGGTGCAGCGCACCGGAATATCTGTAAAATATACAGCCCGTCTTAAACAAGGTGCAGCGCACCGTAGCTATTTTTAAAAAGGAAATAAGTAAAATGAAAAGAGGTACAGAGTACCGGAATATAAAGCATGACAGATAATGCGATAGAGCCTGCGACTGAAGCAACCTTTAGTTCGACGAAGTCAATCTGTCAGTCAATCCGCTTGTCAAATATCGGATTACTTCACTTCGTTCAATGACGTTCGAGGGCAGATACCCGCATTCGCGGGTATGTATTAAGGTGCAGCGCACCGCAATATCTGTAAAAGCAAACTCAGTAAACAGAAAAGAGGTACAGAGTACCGTAATATAAAACATAACCGATAATTTAAGGCACGAAGTGAGATTTTCTTCACTCCCTTAAGGGCAGGGGTAATGAAGAAAATCAAAATTAACGGGTTGACTTCGTCTAGCTAAAGATTGGCTTCGCCGAGCTAAAGGTTGGCTTCGCCGGGTTAAAGGTTGTTTCACCACCTGATTGATTTTTTGTTGTATGACCTGAGTTACAAACTCAGAACCATCTACCCCTCGTTGAAAACGAGGGGTATCCAGAGTACGAATGCAAGGTGCAGAGCACCGGTGCTATCTGTAAGAGCAAACTCAGTAAACAGAAAATAGGTGCAGCGCACCGAAATATAAAAATCCTTAATCAATAAAACTTCTTCTTCTTAAAATCGCCTCGTTTCCATGCTTCAAAAAATTGTGACCATGCAATTATATCAAAAATTTTAATTGGTTGAGATTGTCCTGCATAATACATTTTATCATAAACCATTTGGTTCATAAATACCCTATAACATGCATTGGGTGCAGCAGGCATTTCATCTCCGTACAACCTCAATTGTTCACTGATCATTGCAAGGTTTTTATAAGCTTTTTCCATGTCATCATCAATATAATCCATTTCTACAAAATCCTTTTTAAACTCCTGATAATTTTTCCATGGAAAAACGACTGCTTCTTTAAGATGAATAGTATCATTAATTAAAATCTGTATGTGTTCAATAAACTTTTCATCATTTTTCAGGGGAACTATATATCTGCCAGTTTTGTAACCAATTGATGAAAACAATACTGTATCTCCGTATTCTGCAATAAAGCTGAATTTTCCATTGTATCCGCCAACCTTTCCCATGCGCTTGTTTTTAATTAATATATGTACAAAAGGAATGGGGTCATGTTTGACATTTGTAACAATTCCGTTTATCTGATAAAATTTATGTTCTTGTGCGCAGGCAGGTTCATATAAGACAAAAAGCAGTAAAATAGATATAATTAATATCTTACTCATAGTTGATAATATCGGCATAAAGATAACAATATTAACAGTGATTTTTGATTCTTATTGTTCAATTTTGTATTTTTGCACATACTATGGTAAAACAAATAGAAATATTACTTCCTGAATATCCAAGAGGCTTTCACCTGATAACTTCAGTTTTAAAAAAAAATCTTCCCGAATTACCTGAAACAGGAATGATCAATTTTTTTCTGAAGCATACCTCTGCTGCGATTACAGTAAACGAAAACGCTGATCCATTAGTCAGAATGGATTTTCATAGTTTTATAAATAAAATGATACCTGACAATGCAGATATCTATACTCACATTTGTGAAGGATATGATGATATGTCTGCACATATAAAGTCTTCATTATTTGGAATTTCAATAAATATCCCGATAAGCAATCATGAAATGAATCTTGGTACCTGGCAGGGAGTCTATTTATGTGAATTCAGAAATAACGGAGGCCAGAGAAAAATATTAGCAAGTATTTTTAGCTAATTGATAAAGTCTGTTACAAAAACTATTTTTTAATAAAAGTTTATTTTATTTTTCCTCTGTAATTTACTATTTATTTTATCGGTCAGAGGTAACCTATATAAATTTTCATTAAGTTTGTGTATATTTTAGAAAATTTATGTAGGTTTGAGAATAAGTAATAATTGAAAATTTAAACGAAATTATATTATGCAGAAATTACTATTATTGGGAGATGAAGCAATTGCTCAGGGTGCTTTGGACGCAGGTTTATCAGGAATGTACGCATATCCCGGAACACCTTCAACTGAAATCATGGAATATATACAACACTCTAAGCAAGCTGCCGAATCAAATGTGCAAAGAAAATGGTCATCTAATGAAAAAACAGCTATGGAATCTGCTTTGGGAATGTCTTATACAGGGAAAAGAGCTATGGCTGCTATGAAACATGTCGGACTCAACGTTGCTGCTGATCCTTTTATCAACTCAGCAATAACCGGTGTTAACGGAGGCCTTATAGTTGTATCAGCTGACGACCCTTCAATGCATTCTTCCCAGAACGAACAAGATTCAAGATTCTATGGAAAATTTGCTCTTATACCTGTTTTTGAGCCTGTAAACCATCAGGAAGCATATGAAATGGCATATTATGGAATGGAACTTTCAGAAAAATATAAAGTTCCGGTCATGATAAGAATTACAACAAGATTGGCTCATTCCAGATCAGGTGTTAAAACTTTTGAATTAAAAAAGCAAAATGAAATTTTACTTCCGGGAAATCCTACCCAATTTGTTTTGCTACCTTCGATTGCCAGAAAAAATTATAAAACATTATTGAATAATCAGGCAAACTTTAATAAAGAATCAGAGGAATCCCAATACAATAAATATTTTGAAGGGAAAGACAAGAGTATGGGAATTATTGCCTGCGGCATAGCCTATAATTATCTTAAAGAAAATTATCCTGAAGAAATTCCATACCCTGTATTAAAAATATCAATGTACCCTATTCCTGAAAAGCAGGTTAAAAAAATTGCCGCTGAGACATCTAAATTGTTGATCCTCGAAGAAGGTATGCCGATGGTTGAAGAAATGATAAAAGGATTTCTTGAGAAAGAAAATGTAAAGGGACGGTTAGACGGAACTTTGCCAAGAGATGGTGAATTAAACCCGAATCTTGTTGCTGCTGCTCTGGGAATTAAACAGGAATACGATGAAACAATACCTGAAATAGTTACCGGCAGACCTCCAGCAATGTGTAAAGGTTGCGGACATATTGATGCATATATTTCTCTTAACGAAGCTCTGGAAAAATACAGCAAAGGAAGAGTGTTTTCTGATATTGGCTGTTACACACTGGGAGCATTGCCCCCATTTTGTGCAATTAATTCATGTGTAGATATGGGAGCATCAATTACTATGGCAAAAGGTGCTGCTGATGCTGGATTAATTCCGGCTGTTGCTGTAATTGGGGATTCTACATTCACTCACTCGGGAATGACAGGATTATTGGATGCTGTGAATTCAAAATCGCCCATAACAGTTGTAATATCTGATAATTTCACTACAGGCATGACAGGAGGTCAGGATTCTGCAGGGCTTGGAAAATTAGAAGATATTTGCAAAGGTTTAGGTGTTGAACCTGAACATATCCGTGTTTTCAGGCCTACTCCGGCAACAAAAGATCAAATGACCCAAATAATGAAAGAAGAATTGGAATATAATGGAGTCTCAGTTATTATCCCAAGAAGACAATGTATTCAAACTCTGAAAAATAAAAAACTTGCTGAAGAATTAAAAGAATTAGGATTAAAATAAAAAACTAAAATTATGAAAATAGATATAATATTAGCCGGTGTAGGTGGTCAGGGAATCTTATCAATTGCTGCTACAATAGGAATGGCTGCTCTGAAGGATGATTTATTTATGAAACAGGCCGAAGTGCATGGAATGAGCCAAAGGGGAGGTGCTGTCCAATCTCACATGAGAATTTCTGACAAGGAGATTGCATCAGATCTTATTCCTATGGGATCAGCTGACCTGATTTTGTCAGTAGAACCAATGGAATCTCTCAGATACTTGCCATTTTTATCAAAATCTGGATGGGTTGTTACTAATACAAATCCATATATAAACATTTCAAATTATCCAGACATGGAGAAAATTATGGCTGAAATTAAAAAGCAAAAGAGATATATTACTGTTGATGCTGATGCTATAGCAAATGATTTAGGTTCAAAAAAATCATCAAATATTGTAATGTTAGGAGCTGCTTCACCATTTATTGATCTTCCTTTTGAAAATTTTGAATATGGTATTCAATTTATTTTTGGAAGAAAAGGAGAAGAAATCGTGAATGCAAATCTTAAAGCATTAAGAGCCGGAAGAGAATTTGCCGAGAAACATAAACATTTGACTAATAAGCAGTAAAGAGTCAAAAGAATAAAGAATAATGAACAAGGATTAACGATTTAAGATTTTAGAAGTAAACAAAACAAAATTATAAGTGATAATATGAATAAACACGATCTTGAAGAACGATTAATAAATTTCGCTGTTTTAATTTATAGAAATAGTTGAAACGATGCCTGATACAAAAGCAGCAAATCATTTAGCCGGACAACTTTTACGTTCTGGAACATCTCCTGCATTAAATTATAGTGAGGCGCAAAGCGGAGAATCGCGAAAAGATTTTATTCATAAAATAAAAGTTCTGTTGAAAGAATTAAGGGAAAGTAATATCTGTTTGAAAATTATTTATCGTACAATACATTATAAGGCAGAAGATAAAATGATGCTCGCTTTAAATGAAAGCAATGAATTAATAGCAATTTTCGTAAAAAGCGTTAAAACTGCACAGAAGAATAGTCAAAAAAAATAGGCATGAAAATCATAAATCAAAAATCGTTAATTCTTGTTCTCAAATCACTTTTATACAATATATATCTGCTGAGTAATAATATATACTTTAAAAATCTAGAACTATGAAGAAATGGATATTATTAATTTCAATGACAACATCTTCATTTTTGTTGTTTTCACAGGAAAAACTTGAAAATGGCAATTACTTTTATAAGTGCGCAATAGATGAACTTGTTAAAATGAATCTGAATAATAATCCAGATCTCGCAACAGAATATTTAATACACGAGAAAAATATCAGAGAAATAATTCAGCAATTTGAAAATAATCCTGATTATTTAAAAAGTAAAAATAACCGCACTGATACTCTAATCAATGGAAGAAGAATTATTCCTGTTGTATTTCATGTTATTCATAAGGGAGGAGAAGAAAACATCTCTAAAGATCAGATTTTAGATGCTGTTAATCTGTTGAACAAAGATTATAATAAATTAAATCCTGATACTGCCAGTACTGCATCAGTTTTCCTGTCAAGAGCAGCAAATTGCCAGATTGAATTCAGACTCGCAAAAATTGATCCTGATGGAAATTGTACCGATGGAATTCACAGGGTTTATGATCCTAGGACTGATTATGCACAATATAATGTAATGAGCGATAATTCATGGCCATACAGTAAATACATGAATATTTATGTAGTAAATTACATATATCCTGAAGGAATGACCTTGCCTGATGGTGCATTAATTGGAGGATTATCTCCGTTTACACCGGATAATACTCTTAGCGGAACAAATGGTGATACTTTGCTTGATGGTGTCCTTATACGTCATGATTGCGTCGGATCAATCGGAACTGCTGAAGCTTTTGCCGGTATTCAAAATTATAATAATAGGAATCGAGTTCTTACGCACGAATCAGGACACTTTTTTAATCTTTATCACCCTTTTCAGGATATTATAGCATTACTGCTTGGAGGAGATGGTTGTGGATACTTCGGAATTACAACCGGAGATGAAGTTAGTGATACTCCGCCTGTTGCTGAGGCTACACAGGGATGTCCTCCTCTTGACCAGAATACATGCACTTCTGATAGTCCTGATATGCCTGATATGGTCCAGAATTACATGGATTATGCAGCCGGATGGTGCCAGAATATTTTTACTAACGGTCAACTGGATAGAATCAATACAACTTTGTCAGGTACGCGTAGAAATTTATGGTCATTTGAAAACCTTGTTTCAACAGGTGTTCTGGATACAAGTGCTCAGATATGTCCTCCCGTTGCTGATTTCTACCAAAATGTGTATATGATTTGTGAAGGAGAAATAGTAAATTTTTCTGATTGGTCTTTTAACGGAGAAGCTGATGCATGGAAATGGATATTTCCGGGTGGATATCCTGCAATCAGCAATCAACAGAATCCAACTGTAATATATTATGCAGAAGGCGATTATGATGTGACATTTATTGCAATGAATGCAAATGGAGTGGATACCTTGATAAAAACTGCAACCGTTCATGTATATGCTCACGAACCAGGTTCAGATCTTTCTTATGTAGAAGATTTTGAAACAGGTGCATTCAATTCTTTATGGATGTTTAATAATGAAGATGGAAATACATGGGAAGTAACAGACTCTGCTTCATCTTCAGGAACGTTTTGCATGATGTTAAGAAATTATGAAAATAATGCCAGATTTTCTTATGATGAATTAATTACTGAACCTATTGATTTAACGCAAATATCGGGTGTTTTACCTTGCATTAAATTTGATCTTTCATATGCAGGACGCAGAGAAATAACCGGAGTTCCTTTTCTGATCGAAAATGATACAACCGATCAATATGACCTTTTTCAGGTGTTTGCCTCAACAAATTGCGGGAAAACTTGGACAGTTCGTTATTCAAAAACCGATTCAGTTTTAGCGACTGCAGGGATATTTGAAAATTCATTTTTGCCAACTTCTCCAGATCAATGGAGACAAATTAGTGTAAGTTTATCAGGATTAACTTTACAAAACAATGTGAGATTTAAATTTAAATTCACAAGCAAAGGTGGAAATAATATATTCATCGATAATATTAATATTGAGACAAATCTTTCAGTAGAAGATGCTTATTTTTCCGATTTTGATTTTAGCGTAATACCTAATCCTGCAAACGATTATTCAAATATTATTTTTGATCTGCCTAAAGCTTATAATACTAAAATTAAAATTACTGACGTATTGGGTAAACATATCAGTACTTTATGTGATGCCGATCTCCTTCATGGTAGCTATCGTTATCGCTTTGATACAGAATCATTAAATCAGGGCATTTATTTTATCAATATAAGTCTTGATGGAATGAAATATTCTAAAAAATTGATTGTAAACAAGTAATCATAATTCCATGAATTTGGGATTTTAATATAAATATACATGAAATCAAAATTGGCTCTTACATTGTGCTTGGTGTTTTTTTCACTAACTTATTTTGCTCAGAGAACAGGTCATCCTGAGTCTTTTAAATATAATCATATTATGCCCCGGAATTTTATTGCTAACAGTCAGCTCCTTGATTATGACGTAAAATTTTATCATCTGGATTTGTCTGTATCACCCTCAAGCACTAATATATCGGGAAATACTCTAATTAAATCAAAAGTCGTTAGTAACCAATTAGATACATTTGTTATTCAATTGATTGATGAATTAACAGTTGATTCTATAAAAATCGATGGAACAATTCAGACAAGTACTCACTCAAATGATTTAATATTTGTAATTCTTCCTGTCGTATTAAACTTAGATGATATTTTTGATGTACAGGTTTATTATCATGGGAATTCTGTCGGCGATGGATTACGATCAAGTAATTATTATGGATATGTTCCATGGACAACTTTTACGCTTTCAGAATCATTTCATGCAAAGGAATGGTTTGCTGTCAAAGAAGATTTAACCGATAAAGCTGATTCTGTTTATGTTGATCTTACTGTTGACAACAATCTTATGGCAGGATCAAATGGTCTGTTAACAAATATTACTGACATGGGTGGGGGCAAGGTCCGTTATGAGTGGATATCCCATTATCCAATAGATTATTATCTGATTTCATTATCTGTTTCAGAATATGTTGAGTATAGTTTTTATTGTCACCCTGCTGCTATATCAGATTCAGTTCTTATTCAGAATTATGTTTATAGCCTGGATCCTGGTTTATTATCAGATGTTGATCAAACTGCTGATTTAATAGAAGTGTTTTCGGATTTGTATGGATTATATCCTTTTTGGGAAGAAAAATACGGACATTGTCATGCACCTTTAGGGGGGGCAATGGAACATCAGACCATGACAACTACAGGATATCTTGATTTCTGGATTGTTGCTCACGAATTGGGACATCAATGGTTTGGCGATAATGTTACATGTGCAAGCTGGCAGGATATATGGATTAACGAAGGATTTGCTTCCTATACAGAATATCTGGCATTTCAGAATTTAACAACTCAGGTTGAGGCTGACGACTGGTTGGTTGAAGCTCACGATCTTGCGATGGATGAACCTGACGGAAGCATATATCTGACTGCTGCTGAAGCTTTGGATGAAGCCAGAATTTTCAGCTATGAACTTTCCTATAAAAAAGGTGCATCTTTGGTTCATATGATCAGATTTCAACTTAATGATGACAATATGTTTTTTAATGTTTTAAGAAATTTTCAGAATGATTTCAAAGACAGTGTTGCTACCGGTGAAGACTTTAAAGATTTTCTTATAACACAGAGTAGTATGGATTTTAACGATTTCTTCGATGATTGGTATTATGGTTATGGATTCCCGACCTATAATGTGGTATGGAGCTATATAAATGATACTGTTTATCTGAATGTGAACCAGACAACATCTTCATCATTAACTACTTTTTTCTGCAATGATATGGAATATAAAATTGTATATCAGGGTGGCGATACAACAATCAGAGTGTCAATGACACAAAATAACCAGGTATATTCAATATACTTGCCTGAAAATGTTACAGACCTTATCGTAGATCCGGATAACTGGATTTTGGATGGTCAGGGGACAGTCGTAATAAATATGGAAATAAATCAAAATTTTATTCCGGTTTCAATTTTTCCGAATCCAGCAGCAAATAATCTTAATATTGAGTTCTCTGATAACAATTTTTATAATATAAACCTTATTGATGTTAATGGCAAATGTTTGATTCAAAGGGAAAATTCAAATAGCTGTATCATTGATTTAGAAGATATTAATTCAGGAATATATCATCTTGTTATAAAAAATGATTCATCAGTAGGTACTTATAAAATAGTTAAATTATAAGATCTGCAAAAATACGTTATCCCGATAAATATCAGGATAGTTAGAGATATTTTCCAGCAGATACTACTGATAATTGAAATCAGAAAAAGGATAAACACAAGGAAGTGCGAAAAGGAACAAAATTAATTATATATTTAAATAACAAAGAATTACAAAAT
>JBDRPR010000313.1:0-4327 GCA_043826845.1 Bacteroidota bacterium | reverse complement strand
CATAAGATTCTTCTTTTTTTTGCTTGTTTAGTAACACTAAATTAAGAAGAATCTTTTTTATATCAAATTGAACAACAAATATTTATGAACAATTTGGCTGTTAATAACTTGACGTTTTCTTAGGTCGAACTCACGTTAATTAATGAATTGATTTTATAAACTCATTTGAAATCCATAGACTGATTGGGCAAACAGAATTGTTTTTAATAATTATTTCCCTGATCTGATGAATTTTATTTCGGTCAGTATGTGGATATTCACAACAGGCTTTAGGTCTGTTTTCATAAACTGAGCAATAGTTATCGGAACACAGGAATGGGCAGGGCATAGATTTAAAAATAAAGTCATTGTCTTCATCAATCAGAAGATATTTTTCTATAAAAGCTTTCGGTTTTATTTTTAATGATTTTGATAATCTGTCAATGTCTTTTTCTAAAATTCGCGGGCCAAGGCTTCTGCAACAATTCCCACATTCAAGACAGTTGAATTTGCGAGTCGCTTTATCATGTAAATCGTGAATAATATTATCAAGATTGATCTTATTGGTCTTTAATGCTGTAGCAAATGCTTTTCGTAAATCGGGTTCAATCAGCTTTGCAGTTTTTGCAAGATTTCCTGGTGAAAAATCAAACATTTTCATTATTACGCTTCTTAATATTGATTTGCGATAAAGTTACACCGGCAATTACAATAAGAATGCCTCCTGCTTTTTGAATCGTAATAGTTTCGTTAATTACAAAGTATGCAAAAATAACCGTAACTACAGGAATTATATTATTAAAAACACTGGTTCGGTTTACTCCAATAATTTTAATACTATAAATAAAGCAAATAAATGCAAGAGTGGAAGAAAACAGTGACAACTTAAGCAAGGTA
The DNA here is from genome assembly GCA_043826845.1 of Bacteroidota bacterium. Classification (GTDB taxonomy): domain Bacteria; phylum Bacteroidota; class Bacteroidia; order Bacteroidales; family CAYTAU01; genus JBDRPR01. Next base: position 3,451 of record JBDRPR010000313.1, on the reverse strand, counting down.
ATAAATATATCAGTTGATATTATTTCAATAGCAAAATCTTTGCAGTCGAAAATTAGAAAAAATGGGATAAAGGCTATCATGCCAATGATATTCTGATAAGTAAGAATAGTTACCGGATGGTAATTATCAGTTAATTTTTTGATCACAACAGAATATCCAACGGCAGACAAAACGGCCAGAAGTAAAAACATCAATCCCTTTGTACTGTCGGTTCCTAACATACCGGGTTCTGCCATCATAATAAAAACGCCTGAGAATGAAATTATTATTCCGACTATTGTAAAAAGGCGGATTTTTATTTTCAGGAAAAAATATGCTGCAAATGGCACAAACAAAGGTATTGTTGCAATAAGTACAGAGGTCAGTGAAGATGAAATGTACTTTAGTCCGAATGTTTCACCGATAAAATATAAAACAGGTTGAAATATTGCACATAAAACAAAAAGCTTAAAATCAGATTTTTTTATTTTTCCGAAATATCCCAGAAAACCGGAAATAATTACAAGCATAGCTGTAGATAAAATTAATCTGAAAAAAACCAAACTGTAAGGACTAAGAACATTCAATACTGACTTACTCCACACAAAAGAAGTTCCCCAGAAAACTGATGCAAAAATTACTGCCGGATATGCCAGATATTTTGATTTCATTTATTTTTTTATGCTTGTAAAAGTATTAAAAATTTAAACTATTTTTTTACGATAAACAATTATTGAAAACCCAGAGAAAGAATTGAAAAGTCTAAAGTGAAAAATCAGAAGTTGGCCGACTATGTGTTTTTTCTATGTATCCCTATACCACTGTGGTGATTTATCTTCTAAAAAATAATTGTTTTTTCAACCAGTCTGTTGCGGATGTATAGATTAAGAATCTGTCGTATATCCCTGTTGTCATCCATATATTTAATTGAGTCTTTAATTTCATCAATTGAATTAAACTTCATTGTATTATCAATATAACCAAAACCCAGATATTTCCCATTCTCAACAATTGCAACAGATTTTTCATTTTCATTTCTGCCTTTATCGATCAACAAAACATTTGGTTGCACATATTTTAATTTGTCAATCAAATGCAAAACTCTTTGGTTGTATAATATATTACTTTCCTTACAAACACATGCTCCATTGCATTGACCTATCTGATACTGAAAACAACCATAATCGCTTTTATAAAGTCCACATAACTGCTGACATAATTTAAACTCCTCAATAAAACGGTATATCTGTCTGCGGGATTCCGAAAGAGATGTAAAAGAAGTTAATGATTCGTCGTCCTTATTTATTTTTTTTAATTCCAGATTTATATATCCGTTTTTATCTTTAAAGGAAAATATTCCATATGTGGCAATTGTCCTTCGTTGTGATCGGTTGAATTTCGGTTTAAATTTTTTTATTTCATCCGATTCTGTTAAAAGTGCTATTAACTCACTGCCTGTTAATTCAAAACTAATGTCGAACAATTCGCTTTTCATTTCAAGTGCTCTTTTGCTTTGATTTGACAAATGGGAAATTACCCTTTGTCTGATGTTTTTGCTTTTACCGATGTAAATAATATCGTTGTGTGAGTTGTGAAAGTAATAAACTCCGGCTTCTTCCGGAAGTTTTGATAGCAATTCATGATTTACCGATTTGTTTATTCCTTTTAATTCATTTTCATTTACAGTATATAGAGAAAGAGGCTTTTCCTGACCGTTGCTTTTAAGAATTAGTTCGAGTAAACGGGTTGTTGCAAGTGCATCACCTGCAGCTCTGTGTCTGTCTTCAATTTTAATACCCAGATCATTACAAATATTTCCCAGACTATATGATCTTTTATTAGGAAAGAATTTACGACTCATTCTGACGGTGCACAATTTTTCAAGTTTAAAATCATAACCAAGATTTTTAAATTCATTCCTGATAAAATTATAGTCAAATGAAACATTATGTGCAACAAAGATTGTGTTTTCAGTCATTTTTACAATATCTTTTGCAACTTCAAAGAATTTTGGGGAATCAGCAACCATCTCGTTAGTAATTCCGGTTAGCTTTGTGATATAGTAAGGAATGTCACATTCGGGATTAATAAGGGTAGCGAATTCATTTATGATATTATAACCATCGTGAACATATATGGCTATTTCTGTAATCTTATCCCTTACCGGATTACCTCCTGTTGTTTCTATGTCAACTATTGCATACAAAAGATATATCTATAATTAGGTAGATATTGAAAATTGTTTTTATCATGTGATTTCAGTCTTGAGACAACAACAAAAAGTCTGTTTTGCCATCATCTCAATAATTATCAGGAATAAAAAACAAAATTGCATATAAATCTGATTATTTTGATTCATCTGTTTATTTTTTTATTTTTTATTAATATGGTCAGATGTAATGCCCCAATAAACATATCGGTTGGCGATAAATCTTTATCATGGGCATTTCACTGCTTTATTTTTTTTTCTTCAGAATTTTTTCCTTTATGTCCTTAATATCATCCTGTAAGTTGGCAACAGTTTGATAAAGTTCGTGTTCTGCTGGCAATGATTCGGGCAATACAGAACTTATATAGTTGACAAATTTCCATATTTCTTTTATATCCTTTACATTAATTTCAAAAGGTTTATAAAACGAATTAAGAGAAAATAATTTTACATTTTTTCCTTCAGAAACTTTATTTGCTAGTATTTTAAATACCACTCCGTCTTCGATGGTAACAATAATACATGCGTCACCTTGTTTCAGATATGACCAGTTCTGAACATATTCTGCAGTGACATATGATTTATCAGGAATCGGTATCATGGAATCACCGCTGATCTGAAAAGTCCTGTATTTACGATCTTTTGATAAAAACGGAAGTTGAAAAACAGGAAGGACTTTCATGTATTCTATATCAGAATAACCGGTGGCATAACCAGCTTTTGCTTTTTCATTTACAATTTCGATATTCTCGTTGTTTTCGCTGTTCACTGTTGTTGCAAGAACTCTTAAATTGCTACCGGTAATATATACATCAAATCCTCTTTCGATTTCAGAAAACTGACTTTCAGATAATTTCTGTAAATCAATTTTTATAAGAGTGTCAATAGCAATACCGAAAAATTTCGACAATGCAATTAGCGCATCCATATTCGGTTGAGCAACATTATTTTCATATCCGCTTAAAGTGGACCTTTTCATGTTTAAGGCATGAGCCACTTCGTCCTGAGTTCTGCCTTTTCTGTTTCTGAGTAATTTGATGTTTGAGTTGAAATACATAATTCTTGATTTTAGTTGGTTACTGTTTTTTGTTATAATGTAAAATTTTCATTGTTCCTTTCTATGTATCCTATTTGCCAATATGGTGAACTTTTCATTTTTTTTATCACATAGAATCATAGAGACCACAGGTTTAAATAGGTGTTCTATGTGCCTGACTATGTGTTCTCTTGCGCCTAGTTGGTGAATGGGTTATCTATTCTTTT
>JBDRPR010000312.1:0-4031 GCA_043826845.1 Bacteroidota bacterium | reverse complement strand
ACAATCTTTTATCATCATTATTGCCATCAATTTCGCTTTTATTTAAATATGTTGGTCTTATAGCTTCATGAGCTTCCTGAGCTCCCTTTGATTTTGTTGTGAATATTCTCCTTTTATAATATTTTTCCCCAAATTCTTCATCAATTACTGTTTTTGCTGTGTTGATTGCGAGTTCGGATAAATTGACTGAATCAGTCCTCATATAGGTTATTTTTCCACTTTCGTACAACCTCTGAGCAACTGTCATTGTTTTAGCTACAGAAAAACCAAGTTTTCGGCTTGCCTCTTGTTGTATAGTGCTGGTAGTAAATGGTGGTGCTGGAAATTTTGTACCGGGTTTTTTTGTTATATCAGAAACAATGAATTCAGATTCGGCTGCTTCATTTAAAAAATTTAACACATCCGTTTTCTTCTCAATATTTTTTGGCAACTCCGCTTTTAATAATTTATTTCCAACAGATTCAATGAAATTAGCTGTGATTTTAAAAGAAGCTGTTGATTCAAAAGATTTTATTTCTTTTTCGCGTTCAACAATCAATCTGACTGAAACAGATTGAACTCTACCGGCAGATAATTGAGGTTTTACTTTTTTCCAGAGTAAAGGTGAAAGTTCAAAACCAACTAATCTGTCAAGAATTCTGCGAGCTTGCTGAGCGTTTACAAGATTATAGTCAATTTTTCTTGGATTTTCGATTGCTTTCAGAATTGCATCTTTTGTAATCTCGTGGAAAACAATACGTTTGGTATTCTTCTCTGAAAGATTTAATGTCTCCATCAAATGCCATGCAATTGCCTCTCCTTCACGATCTTCATCAGATGCCAACCAAACCATTTTTGCAGATTTTATCAGTTTTTTAATTTCATTAACAACTTTTATTTTATCTGCATCAATTTCATATGCAGGAGTATAATTATTTGCAACATCAATACCATAGTTTTTCTTTGATAAATCTCTTATATGTCCAAAACTTGATACTACTATATAATTTTTGCCTAAAAATTTTTCAATAGTTTTTGCTTTTGCAGGAGATTCAACGATCACAATATTATCAGCCATGAAAAATATTTTTTAATAAATAAATTTCGACAAAGTAAAGCATTTCATTATGTATGTACAAACACAATAATTCAAATATATTTCGTACTTTTGCCCCAAAGCATTGATAATTATGGAGAAAAAAAATAAAAAAAATCGAATAATAAATTTTTCAAGAAATATATTCGCTTATTATGGATCATTTATCTCGTTCCAGTTTTGACGATAATTATTCTTTTCATCCTAATATCTAATGGATTACTTGGCTATATGCCTTCATGGGACAGTTTGGAAAATCCTAAAAGCTTTTTAGCAACAGAAATTTATTCATCTGATCAGGAATTAATAGGGACATATTTTAAGGAAAACCGGAGCAACGTAAGTTACGAAAAACTATCTCCATATCTTGTAAATGCATTAATTGCTACAGAAGATGAAAGGTTCTACGGTCATTCAGGTGTTGATTTCAAATCACTTGTCAGGGTTCTGTACTTCCGTGGGAAAAAAGGAGGGGGGAGCACAATTACACAACAATTGGCAAAATTATTTTATCATGATCCCGCCAGCAATATTTTAGAAAGAGCATCTCAGAAACTTAATGAATGGGTAATTGCAGTTAAACTTGAAAAGCGCTATACAAAAGAAGAAATTATTTCAATGTATTTTAATAAATTCGATTTTTTAAACCTGGCAGTTGGAATAAAATCAGCGGCAAAAGTATATTTCAACACTTCACCTGATTCACTAAAGATTGAACAAGCAGCCATGCTGGTCGGAATGGCTAAAAATCCTGCACTGTATAATCCGCTACGAAGATATGATTTAACTCTGGGGAGGCGAAATATTGTACTGTCACAGATGAACAAAGCAGGATATATAAATCAGGAAAAATATGATTCCCTTATAAATTTGCCTATTGAATTGAACTATCAAAAAGTTGATCATAAAGAAGGAATCGCCACATATTTCAGAGAATTTTTAAGAATGACCATGACTGCACATGAGCCTGATTCGGCAAAATATGCAGACAAAAAGAAATTTCAGGAAGATTTGGATCAGTGGAGAAACAACCCGTTATACGGATGGTGCAATAAAAATAAAAAGCCTGATGGCACAAATTATGACATTTACAGGGATGGTCTGAAAATATACACAACCATCAACTCAAAGATGCAGGAATATGCAGAAGAAGCAGTTGTCCAGCATCTAACTGAATTACAGAAAATATTTGATGATGAACATAGAAATAGATATGACAAGCAAAATGCTCCATTTTATGGTTTAAATGCTGAAAAGATTGAAAAGATGATGTATTATTCGATGAAGAGATCAGAAAGGTACAGAGTATTAAAATCATATGAAATTAATGAAGATTCTATTCTCATTATTTTCGATACTCCAGTTCCTATGAAAATATTCAGTTGGGATGGAGAAATAGACACGATACTAACACCAATGGATTCGATGCGTTATTACAAATTCTATTTAAGGGCAGGATTTATGTCAATGGAACCACAGACAGGTTATGTGAGAGCTTATGTAGGTGGAGCAAACTATAAACATTTTCAATTTGATCAGGTTACACAAAGCCGACGACAGGTCGGATCCACATTTAAGCCTTTTGTATATACTCTGGCAATGCAGGAAGGTTTTTCACCATGCTATAAAGTTCCTAACATATTGACAACTTTTGAAATGCCTGATGGTCAACCTCCATGGACACCAAGAGATAATTCTGATGAAAAATTAAAAGGCAAAATGATATCTTTAAAAACCGGATTATCCAGATCTTTGAACCCAATTGCTGCATGGGTAATAAAACAATTTTCCCCACAGGCAGTCATTAAAGTTGCAGGAGCAATGGGTATTAAGAGTGAAATTCCTGCTGTTCCATCAATATGTCTGGGAGTTGCTGATGTTAAACTCAGCGAAATGGTAGGTGCATATACAACCTTTATTGATAAAGGGATATACACTGAGCCTTTATATGTAACACGTATTGAAGACAAAGACGGAAATATACTTTCTTCTTTTATTGCAAATAAATCTGAGGCGATAAGTGAAGAAACTGCGTATTTGATGTTGAATATGTTACTAGCTGTAACTGAAGGAGGAGGAACTGGAGTAAGGTTAAGATTTAAATACGGTATGACAGGGCCAATTGCAGGAAAAACCGGAACAACTCAAAATCATTCTGATGGTTGGTTTATGGGTGGGACACCAACACTACTTTCAGGTGCATGGGTGGGATGTGAAGATCGTGCCGCACATTTCAGAGGCATATTTTACGGGCAGGGGGCCAGTCTGGCTTTGCCAATCTGGGCATATTATATGAAAAAAGTTTATGCAGACAGTACATTAAATTATTCGCCATCTGACAAATTTGAAAAACCATCGAAAAAAATTGAGATTGAAACTGACTGTGCAAAGTATGATAAAGAACACCAGAATGAATTTGAAGATTTTGATGTATTAAATGAGGCAGTAGAATAAACATTTTTTTACCAGGCCCAGCCAAAACCACAGCCAGCCCAAGGTTCAAAAACATAATCTTCTACTCCTGCAACTTCTTTTCGAGGGAAATGAACATTTACAGAAACACGATACATAATACCACCTTTGGGATTTTGATGTCTGTAACCAATATCACCAATAGGATATATCTGGCTACCATCATTATTCATCTTAAAATCAGCACCGAGTCCAAAAGCAAAATGATTTTTATATCCAAATAAAAAATTTAGCATTGCAGGGATATTTATCTCTGTTCCACTCTCGCCTGGCAACACACCAATACCTATTCTACCTGTAAACATATGCATCTCTTTTGATTCAAATAAATTTTCGATATTAACCGAATAATACCAGGCAGCACCAGCAAATTCACCATAAACAGCCCAGTTTGCTATACGTCTGCGTCTCCATTCAAGATCATTTATTTCTCCAACTTTTGGAGTATTGGAATTAAAAAGCTTTACCTTATTATTGCAACTGG
>JBDRPR010000311.1:0-7448 GCA_043826845.1 Bacteroidota bacterium | reverse complement strand
CAATTGGAGAGTTCTCTCCTGAATGAGCCAAAACTTTTTATATCGACAGGCTTAGGTGGTAAAAACAATCTGCTTCGTTTCTTTATTGTTCTGTTTTCTTTCAACGAATCATTATTTAGTTCCAGTCAGCAGAAGTTATTGACAAATGAATTTGAAATTGCAGTAAAAAATGCAAAAGGAGAAATCGAAACAATTGAATTTGAAGATAATACTGTGAAAGCATCTTTACTTATGCCACTAACTGTTGATATTGTTGCAGGAATACATGATATTATTGATGAATGTAATATTTATGGTGGTTTTCTAAATCAAAAATGCCTGATAACAAATATTAAAAAGTTCTCAAAAGAAGAAATCATGGAATTCTATTACGAGAAAAATAAAGAAGACAGGAATTATAAAATGGAAATATAGATTAATTGATGAAGAAAAATGCTTGTAACTGGTGATCAGAACAGAAACCAGTTACCAGCAACCGGTACGAACTATTAAAAATATATAAGATAAATTTTAATTCCTGACTGACATTAATGATAAATTACTTGATACGGATTTTTTTTCTTTGTTTAATAATTGTTGTCTTTTCTTGTAAGAAGAAAGAAGATAAAATACTGCTGTCAGGTACTATTTCTGATCCAAATAAAAACTCTGTTATTTCTGACGTAAAAATTAATCTTTCTGCACAATTGATTGAAAATGGCACATGGAATTCAAATTATACAAATCTGACTGAGGTATTCTCTGACTCTGAAGGAAAGTTTGATATAGAAACAGCAAATGTACGTGCATCAAAATTTAAACTCACATTATTTAAAGAAAATTATATTCTTAATGAAGTTTTTATTGATCAGGAAAATATTATTGCAAATGAACTATATGAAGACAATTTCAATATATATAGTGAATCACATTTGACAATTTTCGTTATTAATCAATATCCGTTTAATTCCAACGATTATTTAAAGTACAGGATTTTAAACGGAACTATTTCATGTACTGAATGTTGTGATGATGAATATTTAAGTTTTACCGGACAAAGCATAAATGATACAATAAGTTGTACAATTCCGGGAAATCAACAAATTACAATTGAGTGGCAGGTAATAAAAAACAGCAATCCTGCGAACTATACGCAGAATATAGATATACAAGAATTTACAACATCCGAATTTTCAATTATTTATTAATCAAAGAAATTATTTTGTAGCGATAATCAGACCATGTGGAGTTTTGAAGTAATAGTTGTTTTAATTGTCATTACATTTATACTTGTTTCATTATATGCAGAAATCATTGGACCTGCATTCACTTTTTTTATTGCTATTATCGTATTAGGTGTCACCGGAATTCTTACTCCTGCAGAAATGCTGATGGGATTTGCCAACGAACAAATTGCAGTAATAATCATGCTATTGCTTTTAGGAGATATTATCAGGAAAACCTCACTGATTGAGCTGATATTCAATAGAATTTTTAAAAAGACAAGGACTTATAAAGGATTTATTGGAAGAATGATGATACTGATAGCTGGATTTTCAGCATTTCTGAACAACACTCCTCTTGTAGCGGTTATGATGCCATTTATACATAATTGGAGTAAAAAAAATAATATTTCCCCTTCAAAACTCCTTATTCCTCTTTCGTATGCTGCAATAATCGGAGGCTGTGCAACATTAATCGGAACTTCTACAAATCTTATTGTGAATGGATTGGTTATTGAACAGGAAATAATTCCAGATTTTGAGAGATTGCATCTTTTCGATTTTGCATGGGTGGGAGTTCCAATGATTATTATCGGATTTATTTACATGATGCTGTTTGCTAATAAATTACTACCCGACAAGACTGATGCAATGGATTCTTTTTCTGCCAATACAAGAGAATATATTGTTGAAGCTGAAATCAGAAAGGGGTCACATCTTGTTGGTAAGTCAATTTCTGAGGCAGGATTAAGAAATCTAAAAGGACTTTTTCTGTTTGAACTAATCAGGGGTGAATTTGCAGGTATTCCAGTAACGCCTGAGGTTATTCTTCTTGAAGGTGACAGGCTGTACTTTTCAGGAGATATCAATAAAATTGCTGACCTCATAAACCCTGATTCCGGTCTGACTTTACCTCAGGTAGGAATGTTGCGTAAGAAAAAACATACAAACGTTGTTGAGATTGTAATTTCTCATAATTCGTCATTGATTTTTAAAACCGTTAAAGAAGCAAATTTCAGGGGAAAATATGATTCTGCAATTCTTGCAATACATAGAAACGGAGAAAAAATCGAAGGACAGATAGGAAATATTCGGCTGAGGGCTGGAGATGTGCTGTTACTGCTTGCAGGGGAAGATCTTGAAGCAAGAAGCAGTGATACACAGGATTTTTATTTTATTTCAAATGTCAGGGAGATTATAAAGCCGGAATTATGGAAAAGCATTATTCTGCTTGGAGGTACCGGACTGGCAATTCTGTTGTCATCTTTGGGATTTATTTCATTATTTCTTGCTCTAATAATTTTATTGGTAATCATTTTATTTACAAAAATTGCTAATCCAAAAGATATTCCTAAAAGCCTGGATTATAACCTTGCTGTAATTATTGCTATGTCAATTTCTCTTGGACAGGCTATGATAAATACCGGAGTTGCGGAAATGATTTCTGGATTCATTATTAGAATCTTTGTCCCTATTGGTACTCTCGGTATTTTATTTGGATTATATTTCATAACTACTATTCTTGCCGCATACATAACCAACAAAGCCGCTGTTGCTATTATTTTTCCGATTGCTCTCACTATTGCTTCTGATCTGGGATTAAATCCTGTCCCATTTGCTCTTATTACAGCCTTTGCTGCTGCAAACTTTATGACTCCGATTGGATATCAGACAAATCTTATGGTTTATGGTCCTGGAAATTACTCGTTTAAAGATTATTTTAAAATTGGTGCACCTCTCACATTTATATATATGATAGTTACTGTTTTTATTTTATGGTTTGTATTTTTGTAGAAAATGAATGATGCTAAAATTGTAAAGCTTGTTGATAAAGCAATATATGCAGCCATATCTGCAGGAAAAAAGATTGTTGAAATCTATCTTTACGATAATTTTGAGATTCAGCTGAAAAGCGACAATTCACCATTAACACTTGCAGACAAAAGTGCAAATGAAATAATTAATAGAATTTTAAATCAAACCGGAATTCCTATACTTAGCGAAGAGAATAAAATTATTGAGCATTCAATACGAAAAACATGGGAATTATACTGGCTTGTTGATCCACTTGATGGCACAAAAGAATTTATTAAAAGAAACGGTGAATTTACTGTTAACATTGCATTAATTGAAAACAACAGAACGATTGCAGGAATTGTATTTGTACCTGTTACAGAAGTTTTATATGCAGGGATTTTGAATCATGGTGCTTTTAAAATTTGCTTACAAGAAAATAAAGATGACTTGTCTTTTAGTAATTTGATTACAGAAGGTGAAAAGCTAATCGGGAAAACAAACTATACTGAATTTACAGTTGTATCAAGTCGTTCTCATATGAACGAAGAGACAGAAAAATTTATCGAAAATTTAAAAAAAGAACACAGTACAATTAAATTCATTTCAGTTGGCAGTTCACTTAAAATTTGTATGGTAGCAGAAGGCAAAGCTGATATATACCCACGTTTAGGACCAACAATGGAATGGGATACTGCAGCGGCTCATGCTGTGGCACTTGCATCAGGTTGTATAATAACCCAATCTGATGGACAATCTGAACTTGTTTATAACAAAGAGGATCTGATTAATCCATGGTTTGTAGTAAAATCTGGAAAATAAAATTAATGATCAGATAATCAATCTTTAAAAAATTTTATTTCCTTTGAACCATCAGATTTCAGATATGCTCTTATCATACCTGGAGTATTGAATTTCATGGCAATATTTCCTTCCTTATCAACTGCAATAAGGCCTCCCGATCCCCCTGCATTTTTTAATTTCTCATTTATTATTATTTCAGATGCCTGATCAACAGAAATTTGCTTATATTCCATCATTGCCGATAAATCATATGCAACAGCATAGCGTATAAAATATTCACCATGTCCTGTGCAACTTACTGCACATGTTTTATTGCTGGCATATGTACCAGCTCCTATTATCGGAGAATCTCCCACCCTTCCGTATCTTTTATTAGTCATACCACCTGTAGAAGTCCCTGCTGCAAGATTCCCTTCTTTGTCAAGCACAACACAACCGACTGTTCCATGTTTTGAATCTTCTTTTTCTGATTCATTTTTAATTACATCCTGCAAAATTCTGTAATTTTCTTCTGTGTAAAAATATTTGGGGTCAACAATTTCAAGCCCTTGTTCTTTTGCAAATTCTGATGCACCATTTCCTGTTAATAAAACATGATTGCTGTTGGTCATCACTTTTCGGGCTGCACTTATCGGATTTTTTATATCAGTGACCCCTGCAACTGCTCCGGCATTAAGTGTATTGCCGTCCATAATAGAAGCATCCAATTCGTTTTTCCCCTGATGTGTAAATACTGCACCTTTACCTGCATTAAACAAGGGTGAATCCTCAAAAATATTTATTATTGCTTCGACTACATCAAGACCATTTTTCCCTTCATCTAACATTTTTTTTCCTGTTTGAAGAGCAGTTTCAATGATGTCAATATATTGCTTTTGTTTTTCAACTGAAGTATTTTCTTCAGTCATATAGCCTGCGCCACCATGGATGACAATCACATATTCGTTTTCTTTGTTTTGACTTTTTAAAACATTCAATGGAAGCAATAAAGTCATTAAAATGATTAGAAATATTTTCATAATATTTGGTTTTTATTATTTATTGTTTATTCTGAACTATATAGACTCGCATAAAATACAGATTACTAACTATTTTTTGTCCTGCAGATTTACGCAGAAAAAAAATCAGCGAAAATCTTCGTTATCAACGGGAATCCAACCTATCAACTTTTTTAACTGAACAGTAACTTAAACTTTATATATCTTTAAAATCAGGTATTTCTCTTAAGTATTTAAATGTTTTTTTTTCAAAATCAATAAAACAACAAAAATGTGTGAGACCGTTTGTTACAATTAAAAATTTTACTTTACAAACAATATTGTACATAGCAATTTGCTCAAATACTGAATCTGTAATTTTTACATCCGGAGATTTACATTCTATCATCAGGGCAGGGACAAGGTCGCTTTTATAAACAAGTATATCGAATCTTCTTTGATTTCCATTTACGATAATTTGTTTTTCAACTGATATATAACCAGGCACATAATTCTTTTCTAGTATCAGGTATTGAATGAAATTCTGTCGTACCCATTCTTCTGGAGTTAATTTCACATATTTTCTTCTAAGCTCATCCCAAATCAGATGAAAATCTTCATTTTTTTTAATTTTAAATTCATAAACCGGAAGATTTAAAGCATCCATTTTGATCAACTTGATAATAAATAATAAGCTTTTTGTACTTTTGTCAAAATTTTTATAAATATATAACATTAATGAAAACTAAACAAGAAATAGTTGAAAATTGGCTGCCACGCTATACAGGGAAACCACTTAATGAATTCGGTCATTACATTTTACTGACAAATTTTCAAAATTATGTTGAACTATTCTCAAGTTGGTATAATGTTCCTGTTGAAGGCAGAAATAATCCAATGCCTAATGCAACTGCAAACGATATAACAATAATAAATTTCGGAATGGGCAGTCCTAATGCTGCAACTATAATGGATTTATTGAGTGCAATCCATCCAAAAGCTGTATTGTTTCTTGGTAAATGTGGTGGATTAAAGAAAAAAAATAAACTTGGCGATCTGATTTTACCGATTGCTGCTATCAGATCTGAAGGAACCTCTAACGATTACCTTCCTCCTGAAGTGCCGGCTTTACCTGCATTTATGTTACAACGTGCAGTTTCTTCTACAATTAGAGATGCAAAATATGATTACTGGACAGGAACTGTACTAACTACAAATAAAAGAGTTTGGGAATACGATGATCGTTTTAAAAAATATCTTCAAAAGACGCGTGCTATGGCTATTGATATGGAAACCGCAACAATATTTGTTGTGGGATTTGACAATGAAATTCCATCAGGAGCTTTGCTTTTAGTATCTGATCAACCCATGATTTCTACAGGTGTAAAAACTGAAGAAAGCGACAAATTAATCACACAGAAATTTATGGAAAATCATTTACGATTAGGTATAGATTCGTTAATAGTGATTTCTGAAGACAAAAAATCTGTTAAGCACTTGCAATTTTAACTACGCAAAAAGTTATTAATTACAATTTTATGTTAAAAATTGCTATTATTTATTTGTCTAGATACTCGATATCAATAAAATGATTAATTTTGCATATTAGTAATTGTAAATGTTGCAAAAATGAATGACTTAAATAACAAACAAGAAGAACTGGAAGAAGAAATTGATCAGCTGAAAAAGGAAAATGAAATACTTAAAGCTGACGTTAAGTTATTTAATACTTTACTGGAAAGTATGCCTGATACAATTTATTTTAAAGATGATGAATGCCGTTTTATAAAAATAAACAAAGCTCAGGCAAGTGCACTAGGTCTTAAAAAGCCTGAAGATGCTGTTGGAAAAACCGATTTTGAATTTTTCAACGCTGAACATGCTGAAAGCGCATACTTTGATGAAAAAAATATTATTCGTACCGGAAGAATAATTATAAATAAAGAGGAAAAAATTCAAAAAGCAAATGGTGAATGGTTTTGGGTGACAGCGACAAAAGTCCCAATTCGTGACGAAAAAGGCAAGATAATAGGAATAGTTGGTATTTCTAGAGATATTACAAAATATAAAAAGTAATAGTTTTAGGAATAATAAACATTTGGTTGGTGATTCATTCAAGAATCATCATAAATAATTTCAGAAAAAATATATTTTAAGCAAATTATTTTTCAACAGAATAAATTTAAATTAATGTCTGTTTTTCAATAATTTATAATTCGTATTATTAGATTATTGTCGCTATTTTAGACAAAAAAAAGCGTACCTGAAAAGCTACGCATTTTTACAGACAAAATGTTAATTTTTTATCTTCGGTTTCCTTCTCTGCGATCTCCGCCACCACTTCTGTTGAATCCACCGCCACCGTTTCCACCGCGACTTCCACCTTTGTTGTAACCACCGCCACCTTTGTTGAAACTGCTTTTTCTTTCACCTTCAGCTTTAGGAATAGATTCATTAACAACAATTGTACGACCTTCTAATTCAGCACCATTGAGTTCTTCGATACATTTTTTTGCCTCTGCATCATCAGGCATTTCGACAAAACCAAAACCTTTACTCCTACCGGAGTATTTGTCTGTAATAATCTTTGCAGATGTAACTGTTCCGTACTCTTCAAAAATTTCTTTTAAATCTTCTTCTTTAATACTAAAAGGAAGACTTCCTACAAAAA
>JBDRPR010000310.1:0-2265 GCA_043826845.1 Bacteroidota bacterium | reverse complement strand
ATTCAGGTTTTACATCAGTAGCGAATACTAAATGTTGTGAACCTTTTGTACCACCAACAATACCATTTTGATAACTACATCTATATCCTGAATTAACTATTATAGGGAATCCAAGTTTTTGCCGTATTTCTTCCAACTTATAAATATGTTCGTAAAATCTTTGCGATAACTTTAGTAAATAGCAATGTGGGCAACAAAAATCGTTATATTTAAAATGTTCCGTAATTTGTTGGTATATTTCTATCATCTATTATTATATTTCATCCTTTAAAAAATCTTTCTTAAAATTATCATCAAGGCAATCTTGTAGTTTATCAATCGGTTGTAATATTTTTACAGCACATTGGTGATTTTCGGCTTCAAGTATAATATGAATTTGTTCTAGATTATCAATAATATCCAGAACGGATTCGCCATTTATTTCTATTTGCCAATCGTTGTTCATTATTTCTTATTCCCAGAATATGAATTATTCTATCCCTAATTTAAGTTTAATTGCTATTATATCAGCTTTTAGCGTATCTATTTCTTTCTGCTGTGCCTGATTAATTGCTTTCTGTTCTTGAAGTTGAGTATCGAGTTCTTTAATAGCTGCAACTGCGAGAACACTTATATCGCTTGCATCGAGAACTTTTAGGTCAGTATATTCTACAGTTTTTACCTCTGGCTTTATTATTTTGCCAGTTGTATCTATGACCGCTTGACTTACAACCCTCTCAAATTTAGGTATAATACTAACAGCTTTTGGTATCACTGTTTGAACATCATCAGCAATAAATCCTCTGTAAGTTTCACTCTTTTTTAATGAGGGATTATTTAATATCCATTTATCTGTATAATTATAAGTCTTTGGTTTCAATAATCTTATCGTTTCAAGACCGTTTGTAATGTCCTGAATATTCTCTTTAATTCGTTCGTCAGACGCTTCCGCCCAAGATGTGCCTGATGCTTTGGTGGCGGTTGCCCCTGCTATTGATAAGTTACCGAGCGGAGTTACAACTAATCTACTACCATTAATATTTGTACCTAAAGCAAAATTTATTTCATAGGGTTGTACAGTCCAATAATCGTATGTAGTATCATCTACAGCATTTAAATAAAGATAAATATAACCATCGGCATATGCAGTAGAGCCACCGTAAAATTTTCCAGTGCCTCTTGTTGTGTTATCAACACCACTATTAATAATACCGTTTGTCGCAACTATATTGCCGCTTGAAGTTACCGCTCCAGCGTTCCAAGTTCCTGTTGTGATTGTTCCAGTATTATCCAATGTTAATAGATTTGTAACTGCTTGACTATCGGCTGTAGCTGTCGCAACTTTACCAATGAGTAATCCGCCAGCAGAGGGTTGTATAACTGTTCCAACTATTCCACGTGTTTTAAATGTATTGAGCTCTGTCCCTGCTTCGGCGTTAAAGGCAATAAAAGGAAGACCACTACCTGCATTTGCCCCTATATTGCTTCCATAACCTGCAGCATTACTATGCCCAAACTCATATTGATTACCAGCACTTCTTGATGAATATTTAGCTAACGATTGAGAACCCGTTCCTACTCTAATACTATCTGTTACTGCAAGATTTGGAAATGTTCCCTTCCCACTTGATGTTACCGCTCCAGCGTTCCAAGTTCCTGTAGTAACAGTTCCAAGAGTTGTTAATTTTAAAGAACCTTTCCAAATATCCTGTCTAATACTGTCAAGTGATGTTGCGTATTGCTGGACATCACTTCCTATTGCAAGACCGATATTAGTTCTTGCTGCCGAATAAGTCGCCGAACCAAGTAAACTCTGTATATTTGCCGATGGTGTTATTCCAGCATAAGTTGTTAAATCAGCGTCATACGCTTGTACATCAATACCGATTTCAAGATTAACAGTAGCCTTAAGCGTTGCTTCATCAGCATCATCTAATATTGTTTTTGCATAATTAGTTACAGTTGTAACCATATCAGACCAAGACAAACTACTGTCTTTAACCTTTGAACTATCTATAGCATTTGCATTAGTAACAAGGTCAGACCAACTTATAGAACTGTTTTTAATATGTGTACTGTCAATAACTTCTTCTTCTATTTTTGCCGCTGTAATTGCGTCATCTACTAAATCTGTGCCAGACAGTGCACCAGCAGCAACACTAGTGCTGTCAATTAAAACACCAGACATTGTAGAACTATTTTCCCAATTGCCTGTTGTATTATTATACACAAATGCCTGCCCGCTTGTCGGCGAACTGATATTAACATCTGAATTTTCATTTAGCA
>JBDRPR010000309.1:0-8671 GCA_043826845.1 Bacteroidota bacterium | reverse complement strand
TTTATCATCTTTTGAACCTATTTCTTCGGCAATTTCCAAGCTTCTTTCTGCAAATTTGATTGCTTCAGTATATGATTCCTTTTTAGAATAAATCTGACCTATACTATTTAAACTTAATGCAATGCCTTTTTTGTTACCGATTTCAGAGTATAATTTATAGGATTTTTCATAATACTCAAGAGCTTTTTCGAAATTTGTAAGACTGGAATCTCTTTCTGTCGAATACACACCTCCCAAATTGTGAAAGCAATCTGCTATTCCACCTTTATCCTGGATTTTTTCAAGAATTTCAACGGCTTTTAAAAATATTTCAACAGCTTTATAATAGTTTCTCTTAAGTTTATATGCCAGTCCAATATTATTTAAACAATTTGCAGATCTTTTTATATCTCCCAATTCATCAGATATTACCATTGCTTTTGAGTAATTCAATATTGCTTTGTCAAGATTATTTTGATAAAGATAAATGCTGCCAATATTTGCCAGGCATTTTGATATCATGTCTTTATCTCCTGTTTCCTCGGCAATTTGTAACGATTTTTGATAATTATTGATAGCACTAGGGTAATCTCCTTGTTGTATATTAACATTGCCAATATTTTTATAGCAAGATGCCAAAAAGAAATTATCACTAATTTTTTCGGAAAGGGTCTTGGCTAGGTTGTAATAATGAACAGCATCCAAATATCTTCCTTGATCTTCTGATAAATATCCTAAATTTATATATGAATTTATTATGCCGGTATTATAATTATTTTTAATAGATAAAAGTTTTGCCTGCTCTGCATAAAGCCTTGCTTTTGTTGTATCAGAAAACTCATAAATAATAAATAATTTGTTAAGAATGTCAACCTTTTCTTCAGTATTAGATGTAGCTTTTAGCTCAGAAAAAAGACTGTCAGGATCATTAAATGCGAATATTTCAGCAGTGTAAGAAAGAAGTACTGCAATTGATATGAAAACACGAATAAACATATATGATCTTTGCCTTAAAGATAATAAAGTTTTTAGAGGTCATCGCTTAACTACATATTATTTGCTCATGCGTAATATTATCAGCAGCGACCATCCTTATGATCAAATTATTAAAAATAGTTTCTTTGTTTTGTGAACGGTTAATCCGATAACAAAATTCATTGAAATATCTTTCAATATTCTTTTCGCTCACCCAAGAATAAGTTGTTCTTAGCCATGATTTGACTTGATGTATCATAGTGTGCAATGCTTTAAAGTTGCCTCCATTATTACTTGGAATTTGCTCAATATTATAATCCTTCTTGATTGGTCTATAACCTTTCCACTCATCTGTCGTTATATCGGCATCTGTGCTTACGTGTTTGTCAAATATCGTTCTTAATGACTTTGCGGAAAAATCATTAATTTTTAAGGCATAAAACCTTTTCACCTTACCATCTTCTGTTAATTCAACAGCGCAAACAGATTTCTTCTTTTTGCTGTTATAGCTCCGGCCAGGCATATTTTCTTCTTTGCCTCCAACAACAAACTCATCTATATGAACAATTCCATCCATTGGGTGATTTTCACTTGATTTCATCGCTTCTCTCACTTTATGCATGAACAATCTTGCGGTATTCTCTCTGACTCCAAAACGTACACTCATTTGTGAGGCAGAAAGACTTTTGGTTGTTGTAGCCATCTCAAAACAAACAAAGAAAGCTTTTCGTAATCCAAATTTCACTTTATGAAAAAGGGTGTTAGCCATGGGAGATTCTGTATCGCTACAATGATTGCATGTGCGTGAAAAATTTTTACGCTCTTGGTACTTTGTATGACCGCATTTTCTACAAGTATAACCGTTTTCCCACTTAATTTCTGACAAATATATTTTGCAATCT
This sequence comes from Bacteroidota bacterium, assembly GCA_043826845.1. Taxonomy (GTDB): domain Bacteria; phylum Bacteroidota; class Bacteroidia; order Bacteroidales; family CAYTAU01; genus JBDRPR01. The sequence goes on along the minus strand of JBDRPR010000309.1, from coordinate 6,815 downwards.
TCGTCCGTTTTGAAGCGTTCAGCAAACTGTATGAGGTTTTGACCTCTGAATATTTCCATGTTTTACTTTATTTACTATGGCACAAAGATATGAATTTAAATGATGACCTCAAAAAGTTTTTATTCATGAATAAATTGTTGTAGTGTATTTTAAATTTGTTTATTATAGATTCTTCACAGCATTAAAACTGTTTCGTTTGAATTTTTCTTTTTTTCTCAACAATGTAAAAAGGCACAAAAATATTATCAAAACTTTCATCCACATCTATCGCAATATTGTTTTGCAATAACTGAAATCTTTCTCCTAATACATATTCATCTAAAGTAAGAGTATAATCACCCTGAGGAAGATAAAAAGAGAAATTTCCATTTTGATCTGTTAATGTAGTATATGCTTTATGGTTAGCTGCGGTAACTCTGATCCTGGACAAATCTAACGAGACTTCTGTGAAAGCAGACCACTTTTCTTTGGAAATATTTACTGAACCACTCACTTTTACTCCTTTAGTAAAAGGAACAGAAACGGTTTCGTTTTTAAATAACAATAAGCTGTCAGAAATATTAGGGAACCAACCATCAAGGTCTTCAAGACTAAATACAACCCAGGTATATGTGTTTACCTGAATATTATTAATAGCACATTTGCCATGTTTATCACTTATTACTTCGTCGGCATCAACTCTGACAACTACATTTTCCAACTCGATTTCATCTTTATCTTTTATACCATTTCCATTCATATCATAAAATGCAACAAATTCAACTGAACAATAGTTGTCTTTTGTACCTGGAATTGGAATACCAAATTCTTTTCGAATACCAAATCCTAAATTAAAGTTACCATTCCAGGTTGGTAATTCTTGTTGTGATTCATCAGGAACAGAATAATAAATATTTTCAACATCTCCTCTTTTAAACAAAGACCATTGGGCAAATATTTTAAATCTCCAACCACCCCTTGAAAAATAGTATATTTCGGGATAAAAACTTATATTGCTTCCATTAACTGTAGAATAATTATAGTTGATCATATTTTGAAACACCCAACCGGTGGAAGGCAGTATAAACTGATTTCGCAGCGACAAACCAATAAATTGAGGATTTTTCGCACTATTAACAAGATAATAATTACTGGTTAAATAAAAATTTCCAAGATTATAGCGAGCCATAAATGACCATGTTCTATATTGCAGTTGACCAGATGTCTGTAAAAAGAATCTGTCATATTTTTCGATATCTATTGCTCTATTGTATCCCGCTTTTAAATTTATAAAATATCTGGAAAAGTTTGTGAAATCATAATTGCTGATAATAAAGCCTGTCCCTCGGGAATGAACTTCAAAATTCTGCATATTTGAAACATCATAAAACAAAAATGGACTTACAGAACCCAGTTTAGTAGTTTTTCTGTTGAGATATAAACTATTGTTTAATATATAATTATTAAGCGTATCAGTGTTTGAAAATCGAAAACGGTAAAAATTATTTCTCATGGATAAATTTAACTTCTTATTTAAATCATAACCAGAATAATGATTTGCCGAAATTCTTTCAGATGAATATAATCCATAGTCAGGAGAGAAATACATCCCGTTCAGTCTGGTTGAAAGCTTTTTATCAATATATTGTCCTGAATAATTTGCTCCAAGAAGAAATCCTGTAGTATTAACTGAAGTTTGGCTAAAAGTGTTATAACTTATACCACCTTTAATTCCAAAACTGTGATTTTTTATAATTTTAGTATGGGCACTTAAATTAGCAATATTACTTGTTCTTCCGGCATTTACGTTTGATACCTGCCCAAATCTGGTATCTATTGAAAAAAGATTATTTTGAAACCCATACGATCCTCCTACAGAATAATAATCGGCAGTACTGAATAATTTTTGTCCACGGGTATAAAATGCTCCAACTTTATTATTTTTATCAATATAATAATTACCTCTAATTCCTTTTCCTCCCGGCACAGCTCCTCCAATTAATCCACTTCCTACGTTTCCTATGCTCACATCATATTTATTTGTATAATATCCTACATTAAAACTGGCGTTTTCAAAAGATGAAAATCCCAATACCGAACTATAAAAAGATAATTGTGTTGAATAAAATAAATTTTTATTATCTTCAAAACTGGCATTACCATATAAATGAAGGTTCATAACAGGCTGATATCCCAATATATTTATTGCATTTAAGTCCATCACAAGCGGTAAAACCTGACACCCGTATGGATTCGAATCTTCTTCGTTGGCTAATCTGACAAAATCAATCTTTTTGCTTGATTGATATTTTCCTGCTTCACCGGGATTAGAAGATAAACTGCGAAAATAAACTGAATATTTTTTTTGATTAAACGATATATAAGGATTATAGTTTTCAAGGTCTATCATTTTATTATTCCTTGAAAAAACATTTTCCCTGAAAATTAGATTTATTGTTGTGTCTTGATTTGTGCCTAGTGTATAATTTAAAGGCTTTTTTGTAATGATTTTATCAGTTGAATCTATTATCTGATAATTAATCCCTAAGTTTTGTATTTGCAACTGAAGATCCTGACTTTCATCTCCAAGGTTTAATAATGATAGACTAAATGGCACTTCTTCAACGCCTTGTAATAAATAAATTTTATTTGAAGAAACGGATAAATCCCATTTTATTGACTTTTCAGTATATGCATTAAAAAACGAATAGCCTATAAATTCTCTTGATGTATCATATAAAAATGCAGTAAAAATAAATTTTGAACTGCCAATAAACCCTGATCTGGGAATTATTCTGACAGGTATATATACAGTGTCGCCAATACCTATTTCCCAAATCCTGTCTTTTTTTATAAATAATTGCCAATCTTGGGGTGATGTTACATCTGCGGTAAATTTTGCAATCTCATCTCTTTGATTAACAACTATAAGTACATTTGAAACTATCTCTCCTTTCTTGAATTCCAACTCCGGTTTTTTAAAATATATTTTAAAACCATTTTGTAGCTGTGGTTCCGGGTAAATATCGGGAATATCTTCTTCAACGATATTTTCTTGAGTATCAATTGTCTTTTCTGATAGAATAATCGATTCGAATACGTCTGCATCAAATACGGCAACCTGGCCTTCATATTTATTATAGCCTTCAGCATTTACCGTGAATGAATATTTTCCTGTTTTTATTTCTTTTATTGTTGCCTGTCCATTATCATCAGTTGTTTGAGTTTGGTCTGCAATTTCTATAATTGCACCGATGATTGCTTCATTAGTTTTATCCTCAACAGAAAAAATAACAGAGTAGGTTTCAGATTCTGATAATTCCCCTGTTGGTACATCTTGACAATAAGAATTACATATCAAAAACAGCGAGCATATAAAAAATAAAAGAATGATATTAATATGTCGGTTTAACACAATATTTTATTTTTTTAAGGAGCTTCAACCAAACAAAACCAAATTTTAATTTGGTAAGCACCTGGTTGATATAAATAACCAGGCTGAATTCTGTAATCTATAATAAAATTATATTCATTATAATCAGTGAGATAACTTCCGGGGCTATTAATCTGAGTTCCATCACAGGGGGCAGGCAAATTTCTAGGTACATCAGGAATAATATATAACAAATCGTATTGCACATTCCCTGCAAAAATTTGAAAAACACCGCTATTTAATGGTGTTCCGCAACCATTATATACTTTAACCTCAATTGAATTTAATTCGGGAATATTTCCTGCCGATCCATAAGTTACCAGAGTCTCCCACTCATTGTTTGGTAAAGTCCCATTATTATCAACATACATCATTAATACCCATTTGCAATTACCAGGTACCAGTTCATCAACTTTTAGCCGGAGCATAGTACTACCACTCAAAGTAATTCCTGTAATGTATTTGCGCATATCATCAAAAACAAAATCAACATTACCCGGTGTTGTCATTAAAAATTCACTTGTGCCGGCAATGGAATTGACACAATTTGAAGTTGCCGGGTTTATACATGGACTTTGTGCAAAAATATAACAGCATTTGCAAATGACAATAAATAAAAGTAATAGTACAGACTTATTTATTTGCATTGAAAATTAATTTTAAAAAAAACTGCTCCTTAAAAAGTTATAAAAGAAAGGAGCAGTTTTTTTAAAAGAACTTTACAGACTATTGATCTTCTAATAAAATGTATTTAACATTCATAGTATAAACTCCGGGATTAGCATAAGCACCAGCAGCATTTGTTGTAACAAGGTCTTCTGCTGTTCCGTCATTTAAACCAGCTGCAGGGAAAATTGCAGGTAAGCCAGGAAGAATACGATAGTCAATTGTAAAATAATATTCGCTGAAAGTACCTGCTGCAGGAGTCTGTGTCAGATAGCTTCCACCAGGAGCACCATCAGTTATTGCTGTACCAGCCATACCTTGAATGTATTTTTCTGTAATTGCAGGAGCAGTATATGGAGTAGCACTTGCATAAATGCTATTCTGCCCAACAACAACTGCGTCAGCAGGAGTGAATACTGTGTTGTAATCTACCCAAACACCTGTACCACTTGTGCCGTATGCATTTGCTTCATATTGGTGTAATTCCAGCAGACTTAATGGCAAATCACTGATTGCATTTACACCACCACCACCACTATATGTCATCTGTTGATCCCAAAATGTACCATCTTGTGAAGTACCAACGGCATAAAGATCCCATGAAACAGATGAAGACACCCTTAATATTGTTGCTGCATATTTAATAATACCGCCATAATAATCACGGATATCATCAAATACAAAATCAACCTGATCAGCAGTTGTCATATGGAGTTGCAAAATTGGTTGCAAATCCAAAGTTACAGTTACATTCTTTTCGTCAATCAACTGACCGAAAGAAAAAATACTAAACATTGCCATTGCGGCAAGACTTAAACTTAATTTTCTCATTTTTTTAGTTTTTTTAAGTTAGCAATAAATTAAATAATTATTTTTTTACAAAGGTATATTAATAATTTCATTATTTGCAATTTTTTTTCCATTAAAGAGTCTTATATTATACCTAACAGACTATATAACAGCTATTTTAGTATGAATAATAAATGTCAAATTAAATCCACTCCGAAAAGTCATAAATCTGAATTTCAGCGACTTTTTGCCCCTAATCTCCAAAGGGAAGTCGCTGAAAATGAGCCACACAGAATTTATCCCTCAAAGGCGTGAGAGTAGGGGTAAAGCGAATATACAGAAAAGAGACTTATCGGAGTACATTCAAATTTCAAATTCAACTTCTGCAGCTAAAATTTCTTCCTTACTACCATAATCAATTACACCAATCGCAGAATATTTACCGGGTTTAATTTCCGGCGAAAGATCATATGAAAAAGCGCGGGTATATTGAGGCAAAATAGTGAATTTTTTAACTTGCAACTTATATTGTTCTCCTGTACTCATATTTGTAAGTTCAAGATAAGAAGTACAATAAGAAATTCCATCACCAATATTTTTCACTGACATATTAACTTTTTTGCTATTATTATCATTAGTAAATACAAGATTTTGGATTTCAAGCTTATTTATAGTCACATTTGGTGGATTTTGATAAATATAAACGCCAAAACCAAATGAAGGAATAATTCCCATCGAAATTCTTTTGGGTTGGTCACCAGGGTCTAATGGAGGACGTTCAACAACTTGTTCAATAGTTACTATTGTCCACAATGATCTATATGATTCTTCATCGTCAGGAATGGATATTACTAATTTTATCTTTTTCTCCTCGCCAGGAGCCAGTTCAAAATAAGTTGGTGTTACACCAATGTGCTTTGACAAGCTATATTTACGATTCTCAGGATCTGATAAAGTTGGTTTGCCGGCTTGGTTCATTTCAAAATCATTAAAACCTACAGCAAAAGAATTTTTTTCTTTAGTAATGTTTTTCACTGTAATCTCTTTAGTTTCAGAAGTTCCCGGTTTGATTGATAAATGCATTGATGATGGAGATACAGAAACCCCCATGTCATCAAAGTCAATATCAGGAGTTTTTTTATCATCCTGAACTGATATTACACTATCAGAAGTTTCGATTTCATCCGGAACTGATATTACACTATCAGGAATTTCTTGCCCGTATGTAATATTGAATATTGAAAAAATAGATAACAGCGTGATAGTGATAAAAATTTTAATTCCTGTTCTTGTCATAATTAATAAATTTAATAATAAATCTTTGCTGCAAAGATAATAAAGATTTATTTACTCATGTTACGCAAAAATAAAGTTGACACGAATTTCACTAATTTTCACGAATAAATAAAAATACAATGGATGTGTCGTCCTGAAATATGTTTACAGTCAAAAAATGTAAACCTATGGACTTACAAGACAGGTCACTCTGTGGTCTCTGTGTGTTTTTCTCTGTTCACTCTGTGGTTCTCTTTTTCGGTATATAAATTTCATCATATAATAATTTATTTCAACTGTATGATTGCCTGCCCCGCTCAAGCGGGGGAACCTCCATGTTTCTGATTATTACATTATTGTGTTTGCGTATGGTTATCCATGGAGGTTTCACATAGTTACCCACTTGTTTTTATAAGGAACCAAAATTTATTTGTTCATAAAAAGCTGAAGTGCATTTTTTAATTCGGTTATTTTAGAATATCTGTGTTTTTGTGCTTCTGCAACAAATTTTTTTAATACTTCAGGATTATATCTGTGTGGCGGTTTTTTTAAAGGATATTTATAGGTGGCTTTTTTTAAAATATCCAACAGATCAGATGGGATTTTTTTATTTTCAGGTAATGGATACACAATCTGTAAATTCATTATTTTTAAAGTGTTATCGAGATAGAAA
>JBDRPR010000308.1:0-3549 GCA_043826845.1 Bacteroidota bacterium | reverse complement strand
ATAACTGTAGCTAATATACCGGTAATCCCCACCCCGACACCATACGGGTCTGCGTTCCCAGCTATTATAATAACTGCAAATACTGCTAATGCGAACAAAGTTATTATTATTTTTCTTGATCCTTGTTTCATTTCATCTCCTACAAAATACTTTTAATAAATTCCAAAATACTTTTGTTGTAGTTTACCGCAAAACTCATTAGAACGGTAACTAAAATAATAATCAATACTTTCACATCCGCCGCAGCATTAATAAACTTCCCTGTTTTACGAAAAACTTTTAGTGCTTCTCTATCATCTAAAATGACTTGAGCTAAAGTTTTTTCTTCTTCTTTCCCGTTTTTTACAGTGATTTTTAAACTTTTACTAATCTCTTTCAACGACTTATTTGTCTCGTCCATGTGTTCGACAAATAATTCAGTCATGCCGAAAATCGGATTTAGTTTATCAATTAAATCATGCATGTTTTTTCTAATTTTAAAAACATCATACTTCGATGCGGAATGATTAGTATCTAAATCAACAGCATCTAATAAACTCAGATTGTCTACATTTTGCGTGTTTACAATAGTCCCGGATTTTAAAGTTACATCATCATTCATTTATTTGTCCTTAAAAGTGTATTGATATTGTTGCAGATACAGAATAAACAATAAACATAGTCGCAGCAATTTGCCAATCTGCTATAAAACAAACAGCAGATGACATTAGTAAAATTTCTACTACTTTACAAAAATGCCACCCATCCCGGAATATTGCACTCCAACGAAATAACTGAACAAGGAATTCCGAACTTAGCTTTCTATCCATATAACACCTAACTACCCAAAAATTCCATTTTGAAAACCATGGTATGTAGGTTTTACTCCCTTCATGGAATAATCGAATTGTATCAGCCTCCCCTCGAAAAATTCCCGATAAGATCACCAACAAAATAAAACATATTATTTCAATCATGGTACATCTCCTTTACTAGTTCAGGAATTGCAATTGTTTTATAGCTTAATAAGATATTATTCGAATTAGCTGTATCTTCAATACCAAGTTTATAATAACCGCCCCGTTTGTTAGTGCTCATTTCAGCTTTCAGTTTTGCGACTTCATTTTCGAGACGCTCAATTCTTTCAAATAGTTTTAGCTGATTCGATTTTAATTCAAGTCTCATGAGTATCCTCATTTTGTTTGATGAAACTTTTTTCAGCCGTAATTTCGAAATCATAATGCCATGACGATTCCACACCTTGCGCTAAATTATACATTAACCCCGCCGGGTTAATTTGTATTGCGCAAACTAATCTTTCTAATTGCCCATTATCGGTTCGTAAATATGTAATATCACCAATGTTATATTTATTATCGATCATCATCATTGTCTGACTCCATTTAAAATTTTAATATTACCTACTCTATCTCCGGCATCTGCGTCAACTACTATATAATTACTTGTCGTGTATGTTGCATCAGTTACAGGGTTTGTACCACTTCCACCAGCTGTTGAAACTAAAGTCCAAGTATTACCAAATGCACCACCTTTAATAAATACTGCGAAGGTGTCTTTGTCGTAGATTCTTCTTATTGTGAGACCTGAGACTTCGTAGTCTGTAGTTGTTGAAACGTTAAAAAATTGTAAAACATCAGTATCTGTTCCTGTTGCTGTTAAAATATGACTATTCCTTCCATTAATAACTGTAATTGTATTTGATTGACCTGTCCCTCCTAAAAACTTGGCAAATTTTGCTTGTGGTGCTGTTCCACTGTTTAATACCGCATCAAACTCAATTAAATATTTTTTAGTATCGGTAACGGCTATTTCATCAGCTGTTCCTGCAATCATAATTGCTGAACCGTCACTTGTAACACTAAATCCATATCTTCCATTAGAAGTAAATGTAGTATAATCTGTTGGTGAAATATCATTCTCCATATCACTCACCTGCAAAGTAGGAATATCCTTAAACACACCTTCACTTTGAAGTCTTGCTACTTTCAAACGATACCAAGTGTTTTTACTGTGATACCCAACAGCTGTTCTAAATAAATTATTGCCACTTCCAGTATTGCTTTTTGTTAAATCTATTTTCCCATCAGCATAAAAATATATGGTATAACCATTAAAACCATTGTATGCTATTTTATTATCTGAAATAAAATTTACAAACGGTGCTATGGCTGAATTGACATCAAACTCCCATTCTCCATAAACTTGAGTGCTCTGAGTTGCAATCGTACCAGCAGTAACACACTCCAAATATTTAGCGCCTACATCTAAGTCTTTCAGTACTGCATCTTGAGCGGTTAGTTCACCAATCTTATACGTTCCAGTTCCTTTTGCCCACTCTCTCGGTGTCTTGACTACTCCGTCTGCTCCAACATCGGAAAAGTCTTCGATTAAAACTGGTTTAACGAATGAGTTGTGATAGTCTTTAATCTCTTGGTCGGACAATTTCCTATTATATTCTCTAATATCCGTAATTTCGCACTTGGTAGGCAAAGTTACAACACCGTCATCATTTAATGCACCCAAGAAATTATTACGAGTTGTATTAGCGATTACTCCTGACTGAGCGGATGAATACTCTTTGCTTCCATTTAGCCATAACTCTACTGTTGTCCCGTCCCAAGTTATAGCCCCTGTATACTCTTTGCCCTCTAAAAGTGTAGTTGTACCTACAATTACCGCTATCCCTTGATTCGCTACTCCAGCGCAAAATTTAGCACTTACATCAATAGCTATAAACATCCGATCATTTGTTAGTTTAGACCCATACAAATATTGGTTAAGGGCTAAATGTGCTTTGAATCTTATTAATAATGACCCGTTCGCTGTAGGTTTATGATTTGCATCATAGTAAGAGGCATTATTAAATTTGATACCTTCTAACGTTGATACGCTTCCGGCAACTGTTTGAGTTGCGTTATAACCATTTGCGCCTATGTCAACAAGTATACCGTTCTGAGGAATCATATTATAAGCAGCGACAAGACCAGTGAGTTCTTGAACTGAGAAATTCGTAAACGTAACAGTTTGTGTGTTGCCACTATTAAATATGCCTAGATTAGTATTGCCTGTTGCAGTAAAAGTACCTGTATAACTGAAATTTGTACCAGATATACTTGATACATAATTATCTGTAGCAGTACTACCCATAGACAAACTGCCACCTGTCTGTGAACCTGAAAATGAAACTCTATACTTCTTCCCTATAACCAATATAGGTTTATAGATTCCACCCCCATCAGCATCACTTGTAAAAGAACTATTAGTAATAATAGAACCGCCTAACCAAGCGTTCCAATTACCTACAAAGTTTAGACTAACAAGGTTATCACCAACAGTATTATCAACTTCCACACTCAAATCGGTAGGTTTATTAATCGCATTAAAATTGTAAAATTTTGATTTAGCGATATTTGACGAGGCTAAGTATCTACTATATTCCCGACCTCTTTCTGTAGATGTTAGAATACCGTCATAGACAACAACTCTTGCGATGTTGCCGCTAAAAGTACGATCACTTGCATTTCGATTACCGAAAAATAAATGAGAAGT
>JBDRPR010000307.1:0-7543 GCA_043826845.1 Bacteroidota bacterium | reverse complement strand
TTATCGCTTTTGTTCTTATCGTATTTTTTTCACTTAAAAAGAATGATGCCAGACCAATGTCCGAGATGGTGAGCCAGATAGTTTTTACAATTATCGCTTTATTATCCTTTTGGTTCATTTATATGATCGTAATCTTTGGGCTAAACAAAACCAGTATTGATATTTCGAAAGACGAAATAAGGATCAGACACAACCCTTTGTGGTGGCCAGGGAAAAAGAGATTCAAAACAGGACAGATCAGTAAACTTTATTGTTCGGTGGACGGAAGAAAAGGGAAACCCGGTTACCTGTACAAAATAATGATGATATCACATAGCGGAAAAAAGGTGAAAATACTGCCTATGATATATAGTCTGGATCAGGCAAAGTTCATTGCAAAGACCATAAAAGATCAATTAAGAACAAACTGATATTCTTACCGCCATTCTTTGTCTTCCTGAGGAAGTATTCAGGATGACAACATCAGGCAAACACATCTGATTATTTTTGAGCCGAAACATAATCAATAACCTGTGATTAATTTAAACAAAGTAAAATGCAGACTATTTGTGGGTTATCCATTTTTGATGCGTTTGCCCTGATAATTCTCTTAAACATCCGAGGTATAAATTTATTATTTTTCTAATTTTGACATTAGCAGAATAGGGAAGATCATGAACAGGGAGTTAAATATTTTTATAACATCGAATGGTTCACTCCATGTAGATTGGAGCGAAACGGAAGAATATATCAGCAAAAGTGCAAAATTACTACAGGACGAAATAAAAACCGAAACTAAAAAAGTAAAATCCGCAAAGAAAAACGATCCCCTTAACAAATTAAGCATTTCGAAGGAAAAAAAATCTGAAAAACCAGCAGGAATAAAGTTAATTGATATGATCTATGAGATCATCCTGCAGAAACCCAAAGGAATTAGTATTGCGGCTTTAGTTAAAAAAACGACTTTTGAACAAAAGAAGATTTATAATGTTATTTACAGACTAAAAAATCAGAGCAGGATTATTGAAAAGGGGGGAAAGTATTTTGTAAAACACTCAACAGAAAACTCTTGAAGGAACTGAATCTATTATTGAACTGTACCTAAACACCCACAATTAAATATGCAGATATTTCTATAACGGATAATGAATTTCGAAATTTTTATTACTTGAGAATAATTCCTCCGCCAACAAGGTCTCCCTTTTCATAGAAAACAGCGCTTTGACCCGGCGTTATAGCAGAAACAGCGTGGTTGAATGTGATATGAATTTTGCCTTCTTCCATTATTAAAAATCCTTCTGCAGGTTTTGATCTGTATCTGATTTTTGTTTCAACAGTCAGTCCATCAGGTAGGGATGAATATTTCTGGAGATTGAAAGGAGAAACAGTCAATTCTGATTTTTCAAGCTCTGTTTTTTCTCCAAGAACAACAAGATTTTTTACTGCATCGGTTTTTACAACATACATCGGATGTCCGGCTGCATATTCCAGACCTTTTCTTTGCCCTATTGTATAAAATGGATAGCCTTTATGTCTGCCAAGAATTTTGCCATCAGTTGAAACGATATTTCCACCTGCAAATTTTGCCTCAATTCCGGGAACATGATCTTTTAAAAATTTTCTGTAATCATTGTCTGGAATAAAGCAGATTTCCTGACTTTCTTTCTTTTTGTTAAGATATTCAAGGTTTTTGTCTATTGCAATGTTACGAACTTCATCTTTTGTCAACCCGCCAAGGGGGAAAATTGTACGTTTTAATTGATTCTGAGTAAGATTCCATAAAAAGTATGATTGATCCTTATTTTGATCTTTAGCAGTGGAAATATAATATTTATTATTACTGTTTTTAATTATTGCATAATGACCAGATGCGATATAATCGCAATGATGAAGATCGGCGAATTCGATAATTTTTCCCCATTTTATATGAGAATTACAGACAACGCAAGGATTAGGAGTTCTTCCCGCAAGATATTCTCCAATAAAATTATTTATAACGATTTCTTTGAAACTATCTCTGAAATCAAGAATATGGTGTTCAAATCCAAGTTTTTCTGCAAGATTTTTTGCTTCCAAAACAGATTCGACATCGCAGCATCCTGTTTTTTTTGCTATGCATGAATCAGAAATATAATCCCATGATCTGAACGTAATACCAATTAATTCGTATCCTTGTTCAAGTAGCAGAACAGCAGCAACAGAGCTATCAATACCTCCGCTCATAGATATGAGCACCTTCTTTTTCCCCATTATAATACAGTATTAATACTCACCAGGTTGCTGTGATTTATAAAAATCATTTTCCGAAGGTTCTTTATATCTGTCTTTATTGTTTTCTGCGTCAATGATTTCTTTGGCTAATTTAGCATTAACTTCTTTTTCATTTGATGCAACACCTTTTTTATATTCAATTTCACTTTCGACTTTGCCATTTGAATCGTACAAAATAAATTTTCCAATCTTTATTCCTTTTGAATATTTCCCTTTAACTTTTGGTCTGCCGCTTTTATAGTACACATTCATAACTCCATCCATATGATTGTCAGTCATTTTGACTTCAAAATTTGTTTCTCCCGATTCAAAATATCTTCTCCAAAGACCATCTTTTACACCGTTTTTATAAGTAATTAATTCTGATTTTTTACCATCCCGATAATAACTAATTGATTCACCATCTAATATGTCTTTTTTGTAACTTACGGTAGAAAGCAACTTACCATCAACACCGTAAAAGTTCCAGATACTGTCTTTGACATTCATGTCTATATAGTTTCCTTCTGCCATAATAATCCCATCATCCCAGTATAATTTTGCTTTTCCTGTTTGATTTCCTTCCTTGTCATAAATAACATCAGCCTTAATTTTTCCGGAACTGTAGTATCTGATATATTGTCCTATTATTTTCCCGTTTTTAAAATAGGCATTATATGCAATTTTTTCATTTTCATATTTTTTTTGCCAGTGTCCCTGTTTATTGCCATTGATATCCATATAGTTGATCAAAGAATCACCTACTTGCCCAACATTTTGGTTATAAGCTACAGTTATACAAAAAAATATAGCCGATATAAGTAAAGATATTTTCATAGCATAGTGTAATTATTAATATTGAACGAAGTTAGGAATAAAAATAGTATAAAAAAAGCTCCGCGAGGGAGCTTTTTTTCAAATTCAGAAAATTTTTATTTAACCTCTTCAAAATCTACATCAGTAACTTCACTATCTGATTTTGTTGATTGCTCAGATTTTTCACCATCTTCCTGTTTACTATCTGATGGATTTTGTTGATTCGAATTGTACATATCCTGTGAAGCAGCCTGAAAAACATTATTTAATTCAGTAACAGCCTTTTCAATTGCATCCAGATCTTCAGATTTATGTGCATCTTTAAGATCACTCAATGCTTTTTCAATAGGTGCTTTTTTATCTTCAGGGATTTTATCCCCGAATTCTTTCATCTGTTTCTCTGTTTGAAAAATCAAACTGGAAGCCTGATTCAATTTATCAATACGTTCTTTGGCAATTTTATCAGATTCTTCGTTTTCCTTTGCTTCCTGTTTCATCCTTTCGATATCAGCATCAGACAATCCTGAAGAAGCTTCGATCCGGATGCTTTGAATTTTTCCGGTACCTTTATCTTTAGCGGAAACATTTAAAATACCATTGGCATCAATATCAAAAGTAACTTCAATTTGAGGAACACCGCGTTGAGCAGGAGGTAATCCGTCAAGATGAAATCTGCCTATTGTTTTATTATCTCTTGCCATTGATCTTTCTCCCTGCAAGACATGTATTTCTACAGAAGGCTGATTGTCAGCAGCAGTTGTAAAAGTTTCTGTTTTCTTTGTTGGGATTGTAGTATTAGATTCGATAAGACGTGTATTTACACCGCCTAAAGTTTCAATACCTAATGAAAGAGGAGTGACATCGAGTAATAAAATATCTTTTACTTCACCTGTCAATACTCCACCCTGAATTCCGGCACCGACTGCAACGACTTCATCAGGATTTACACCTTTTGAAGGTGTTTTTCCAAAGAATTTTTCAACAATCTGTTGAATTGCCGGAATACGTGTTGATCCTCCAACCAGAAGAACTTCATTAATATCTGAAGCAGTGTAGCCGGCATCCTTTAATGCTATTTTGCAAGGCTCTATAGTGGATTGAATTAGCTTATCTGTAAGTTGTTCAAAATGAGATCTGGTTAATGTTCTGACAAGGTGTTTTGGAATACCGTCAACAGGCATAATATAAGGCAGATTTATCTCAGTACTAGCCGAACTGGATAACTCAATTTTTGCTTTTTCGGCTGCTTCTTTTAATCTCTGTAAAGCCTGAGGGTCTTTTGAAAGATCAAGGCCTTCATCTTTTTTAAACTCAGATACCAACCAGTCAATAATCATATGATCAAAATCATCTCCACCAAGATGAGTATTTCCATTTGTGGATTTTACCTCAAATACTCCTTCACCCAATTCAAGAATTGAAATATCAAAAGTCCCTCCTCCTAAATCAAAAACTGCAATTTTAATATCTTTTCCTTTTTTATCAAGCCCGTATGCTAATGCAGCGGCAGTTGGCTCGTTAATTATCCTTTTAACATTTAATCCGGCAATTTCTCCGGCTTCTTTTGTAGCCTGACGCTGTGAATCGTTGAAATACGCAGGAACAGTAATAACCGCATCCGTAACCTCTTGTCCAAGATAATCTTCAGCAGTTTTTTTCATTTTCTGAAGAATAATTGCAGATATTTCCTGTGGAGTGTATTTTCTGTCATCTATTTTTACACGTGGTGAATTATTGTCTCCTTTAACTACTTCGTAAGGAACTCTTTTAATTTCATTTGTAACTTTATCATAAGTTTCACCCATAAAACGTTTAATTGAATAAACAGTTTTTTTGGCGTTTGTTATTGCTTGTCTTTTGGCAGGATCACCAACTTTTCTCTCACCGTTTTCAACAAAAGCAACTATCGAAGGAGTTGTCCGTTTCCCCTCGCTGTTAGGAATTACAACTGGTTCGTTACCTTCCATGACCGCAACACAAGAATTTGTTGTTCCTAAGTCAATTCCTATTATTTTACCCATTTTTTTTAAATTTTATTTTTATGATTTCCTATTTTGTCAATGATTGTGCCATTGAGAAACATATAGAAAATTAGGATATATTGGCATACTGAGAAAATGAATTCAAAAAAACATGACATAAAAAATGTCAAAAAGGCAGAATATTTCTATTTACAGGATTGTTATTAAATTAAAAAAAAAATAATATACAATCTGGAACAGTTAACACTTTCGATATTCATTATTGAGAGTTGTATATTTTAAATTCAAAAAAATGAATTATAAACTTATGACATAAAAACTCCTATGGATTCATTGACCAGTATCCGTCGGTTTCGTTTTTATCTAAAAATTTCAGATCAGAAGTATTTTCGCTGTCTGCCAGACTATCAAAACTTTTGTCGGATAATTTGATTTTAGAATTAGGTACAAATATATCAGATCTGGCTGAAAACAAGCCTATGCCATTAGCGATATTTGAATAACTTGGTTTTTCCTGAGCAATCCCGTCAGACGGACTACTAACTTCAATATAGGTATTGAGATCGTCAGATCCCACGAAAATCAACAATTCAATGGGTCTGAGCTTTGCTACACGCTTAATTACATCAGGGTTATAGTCAGCAGCATTTTTTATCTGGTTCGAAACAGTTGAAAGAAAACTGTTGCCCGATAAAACAATTTTCAATTCTTCCCCACCCGTAATAGCTTTTGAAATTATCGGGTTTTGAGGCCATTCAATATATTTATTATAGGTTGAATCCTGAGTAATTTCAACATAATTAAAACGAATAACGACTTCATATACTTTTCCATCTGGAACAGAATGAAACTCTATATCAGAACTGCTATTTTCAACAAGATTTAATGATCCGAAAGATCCCTGATTTGCAATTGATGACATATTAACCAGATGAGTTTTTGCAGATATTACATCTTTCCCCGGAATAGAAATATCAATTTTATAATCTTTTGACAGGTCAAGAACAGATGTAGTCCGATACAGAACATTATTATCTGTTGCAAAAATTCCCGGGTATTTATAATGATCAGTTGTTTTCTCAAGAATTATTTCTGTCCCTGTTTCACTAAAACTGCCGTCTGATTTAATAATACCGGAAATAATTCTGGCTGACAGATTTGCGTACTGAATCGAATCACTGACGGCAGCCATATCATAAGCACTGGCATCGCCAAGAAAACATTTATTTATTTTAACATATTGTGTATCAGCGTATGGGTTAAGTAATCCGTAAACAACAGTAATATCTTTCCAATCAGAATCGACTTCAAAGTCTGTTTTACAGGAATTTATAATCATTATAGAAATTAATATAAGAGGAAATAATAGTTTTTTCATTTTTGTACTAACCAAATTTGTAATTTTACAACTTACAAACCTACATAAATTTTCTTAAATATGCTTAACCTTATGAAAATTTATTTAGGTTCCCTGCCCTATTGGTCAGGTAAACCTCTGACAAAAAAATATAATGAATTACAGAGTAAATATAGCTATAAGATTTTAATTTAAAAAACCGATTATGTCTATACATAGTACCGTTAGGAAAATTACAACGCATGTTTTACACGAAATGAAGCTTAAGGGCGAAAAAATTGCTATGCTGACCGCCTATGATTATTCTTTTGCCAGAATTCTTGATTGTGCCGGAATAGACGTTATTTTAGTCGGTGATTCAGCATCAAATGTTATGGCAGGAAACGACAGTACTCTTCCGATTACTCTTGACGAGATGATATATCATGCAAGAGGTGTTGTGAGAGCTGTTAAAAGAGCATTGGTTGTTGTTGATATGCCATTCGGAACATATCAGGGAAATTCAAAAGAAGCCTTGCATTCTGCTATCAGAATTATGAAAGAAACAGGTGCACATGCAGTTAAGCTCGAAGGGGGTAAAGAAGTTGTTGAATCAATAAACCGAATTATTTCTGCAGGAATACCCGTGATGGGTCATCTTGGATTGATGCCTCAGTCTATCCATAAGTTCGGAACTTACGTTGTAAGGGCAACTGAAGAAGATGAAGCAAATAAATTGATTGAAGATGCTCATGAACTTGAAGATGCAGGCTGTTTTGCAATTGTTCTTGAAAAAATTCCGGCAAAATTAGCAGGTACAGTTTCCAGTGCTGTAAAAATTCCTATAATTGGAATAGGAGCAGGAGGAGATGTTGATGGACAGGTCCTTGTTTTGCATGATATGCTCGGTATTACTCAGGAGTTTTCTCCAAGATTTCTAAGAAGATATCATAATCTTCATGCGGAAATTAAAGGTTCAGTGAAAAATTACATAAAGGATGTCAGGTCAAATGACTTTCCTAACGAACGTGAACAATATTAAAATTGTTAAATTGTTAAATTGTTAAATTGTTAAATTGATAAATTGTTAAATTGTTAAATTGTTAAAGTACTCATTTGTCTGAGTAATTATTATGTAATTAACTGATGTTACGCAAAATAATATATTTACATTTTTTAA
>JBDRPR010000306.1:0-3121 GCA_043826845.1 Bacteroidota bacterium | reverse complement strand
AGAGGCCGGAGGGTGTTTTGGAATGATCGGTGTCGGGATCTATCAGAACCCGATCGCCAACCAGAATAATTTCTTTATCACTTTTTATCATGTGCAAATATACCAATCATACGATTAATCCAAAACATGAATTTTCATTTATTAGGGTCGGGGCGACTCGCTAATTACTCCGGGATAGTGATAATCTCTCTGAAACTTCCATTTTCGGGATTTATACTGGCAACTCCGGTAAGGTGAGTTTCGAGATCAGAGTTCCGGCTGAAACGGTATCCGGTAATGAATACTTATTTATCGCATCAGTAAAAGTTTTCTGGTTTTTACGAATGTCCTGTCCCCGGATTTTGCCACGATTCTGTATAGATACATTCCGCCGGGGACGTCATTTCCCGACCTGTCTTTAGCGTCCCAGATGACTTTATAGTGTTTGGCTTCCTGTTCATTATTAACGAGAGTTGTTACTTCTCTGCCTAACAAATCGTATATCCTTATATTCACATGGCTAATTTTGGGCAAACCATAAATTATGGTTGTAGTCGGATTAAATGGATTCGGATAATTCTGTGATAATGAGTATTCACCCGGAACATTTTCGATACTTGACTGCAATCCTACAACAAACGCAGAAACTTCCGGAGAATATTCACTTTCATTATCGGAATAATCGAATGCCGATACACGATAGTAATAATTTATATTGCCTTCTATATTGCTATCGTAAAGAAACGTGTCTGATGTGGCATACGTATATATCTCCATTGTATCAGGATCAAAGTTTGAGCAAGTTGATCTGTATATTCCATAGTGCTGAAAATCTTTTTCGATATTTGGCTGCCAGGTCAATAAAATATTACCATTAGACGTTGATGCTAACAAACCTTCAGGAACTCCGGGAGCAATATTATCAATCGAATAACCACTCAGGGAATCCGAATAGAAAAAGATATCGGGATTTTCTGTATGAGCAGAGACTTTAAATGTTGACCATACAATACCATGAACAGTGGAGTCCCCTAAAGTGGGTGCCACAAAGTTATAGAAAGAATCCTGAACGGCATTAAACATACCGACAGCATCCCAATCATTTTCTTCAATCAATCTCCAAACTGTGTAACTAACAATTTTACAGGTACTATCGATTCCGTCATATTTACTTCTTAAAAAACTGATTCTAACATTACCTCCTTGGTCATTAGGAATATCGACAATGGATGATATTTCAGGACTTGGTGATAAATCTCCAAATCCTATTAGTGAAATTGTATATTCTGAATCATTATATGCATCGCTCGTAATAACTAATTCGACTGAATCAGTACCAAAATCAGTTGGAATATACATTAAAATTATTTCACTTTGACTGTTTGGTGAAATTATAAGAGTAGTTTCTGAAGATAGGAATTCTGAAGATGTTGTACCGATATTTATAATGTTAAGGTCGGCCGTTCCAGTATTATGAATTACCAAAGATTTTTGAGCCTTATCGCCAACCAGTACGGTTCCAAAATCAATTTGATCTAATTCAGTATCTATGATTGATACTGGAGATGGCATAACAGGAAGAGTTTTGACAAACCAACTTTCATCTCCAGAATTATCATAACATGTAACTGACACATAGTACGTCTTACCAGTGATCAGATTATCTAAAGTGCAAATAGTATCATTGCCAACGTCAATAGTATCTGAGAACGAATATACAGTAGGACTACCATTTATATACAGTCGGTACCCTTTTAAGTCACCTATGGGGCTTGAATCCCATTTTAATCTGGCGAAATCTACGCCAATTGTATCAATTAATAGATTCTGAATTATCGGTGGTGGGGCGACTGTATCTGGTGATGTGAGGAATGGTATTACATCAACGTAAAGATTGACAGCGTTGCCGATGCCACCGGGGTTAGATGTCTGATGGTATGGACCCGAATAATGCCCCCACCAATTGTTTTCTGCATTAAGAAAAATTTGTTCATCCCCATTTTCAGCACCTGTAGTGTTATAACAGATATTCGAATTGGAGACTATAAATGATGAATTTCCTCCTGAAATACCTATTGAACATTGAGTATTTTCTCCAATAATCTGTGTAATAGTACAATTGTTTATCATTGGGCTTGATTGATAACACCTTATTCCTATCGCACAACTGACAAATTTTTCAGTATTTGCGATGAGACAGTTGTCTATCTTTGGATTACTATTAATCAATTCAATACCTATAGAACCATTGTTAACAACTGATATTTTATCTAATATTGGATTACCACCCTCACATCCAATACCATGTCCAATATTGTTAAAAATAGTGATATCATTAAATTTATATTCGACTGCATCACATAAATAAAAATATATTACACAATCACCGGGATCACCATTATTTGTAGCAGTTATATCAGTAATTTTAAGATAATTCTTCGACTCAAAGTATATTGCCGCTCCATAACTTGCTTCGTTTCCCATTAACTCAATTTCATATAAAACTGTTGGCATTGAGTCAATGGATGAACCTGAAAGACATATTCCGCCACCCCTGTAACCATTATTATTAGCAACCAATAGTTTTCCAAGCTTCGGGTTTGCTTCTAATCCATTTATTCCTCCACCGTAGCTAGGATAACCATTATTAGTTGCATTCCCATTTTTAATAACAAATCCTTCAATAACTGTTGTAGTGTCTACAATATAGTTTTTCGGAAATTCAATTACAGAGCCCGCTCTTCCGCCGTCAATAATTGGTCGGGAATCAATATCAGTGCATAATAGTTTAACTCCAATAACAGACGGCCAAACAATATTTTCCTTATATATACCAGATTGGACTAAGACAGTATCAAAACTACTTGCATAGTTAAGGGCAAGTTGAATAGTTGGATAATCATCTGGAACATGGATTGTATTAGCAAAGCATATAGATGTTAGTAAGGCTGAAGTAATGAATATTTTCTTTATTATTTTCATTTCTTTCATAATATTTCCTTAACTGTATTGTTTAATTGAATAAACTTGAAATTGCAATAATAAGCGTTGATACAGCAGAAAGAGCTATAAAAATAAGAGATATAGACATCGTTTTAGAATCTTTTTTCATTGATTCATAGGTTTTTATTGAAGCCTCAGT
>JBDRPR010000305.1:0-3318 GCA_043826845.1 Bacteroidota bacterium | reverse complement strand
CATTTAAAGAGTTGCAAATATACAAAATCTTTTAAAAGGTTTTACAATTTAACATCATTAAGGTAATTAATGCTAATCGACTGTATTCATTACTATTATACATCCTATTTCAAGATTAACCTGACAATTATTGATAAAAGCAGGAGAGTTGACTGTATCAGTTTGAGAAGTCGAAGCTTTACCAAAAACTAATACTCCTGCCTTATCTGTCAAATCAATTGTTTTATCTGAGTCAACAAAAATAATTTCACTTTTTCTAAGCCATTTATGAAAATCCTTCTGCCTCCATGCATGGAATGGAGCTTTTGTTCTTAAATGATTTTCTGCTATTCTTAAGGCTGCAAATCCCCATAATTTGTTTTTAAATTCAATTTTATTCTTGATCAGATTTTTTAAAGAATTTCCGGGAATTATTATGGCAGTTAAGGGAGATTCAACTTCAACTGTAGCACAGCGATTTTTATTTGTCAGAGCAGCCATTTCACCAACAATGCTGCCTGATCCGAGAATATCAATAACATCATCCTTACCATGATAAACTTTTGCACTTCCTCTGGCAATTATATATAAACTATCATCGGTACTTCCTTCTTTAATTATTTTTTCACCAACAGAAAAAATTCTACTCTGCGTATTTTCCGAAAGAATCGTTTTTATTTGAGAATCAAGATTTCGAAGCCATGAAACTTCATCCATAAGTTCAGATGGTTCAGGAGTTTTAACTTTTGGAGGACGTAAGAGCAGTTTTTTCATTCTCTCTTCAATACTGTGAACCATTTTATGTGCTTCACCGCTGTCAATACGACCATTTTTTTGCAAACGTTCAACGGTTTTTAATTCAAAATTCAATAATGTACGTATTGCATGTCTTGTTGAAATTGCATCATATATTTCAGGATAGGTTTTTCTCAGATTCCTGATAAAAGTCAAGCCTTCAATTTTATTTTCATTGATTTCACTTTCAATAACAGTAAGATTGTCATGAGCTGATTTGTCATTTTCGTCAAGACTTCGGTGCATGCTTTCCACAAGTTTTATTACTTCTTCCTGGGCTTCAACAAATCCCCGTGCAATTTCATAGCTGGTTGATAATCTTTCAAAAAATCGGTTTTTTGTAATATTATTGACCAATGGCCATGATTGCATTTTACTTAACAATTTTGGAGTATTCAGTAAAAGTTCAAGATCCTTTCGTTTTGACAAAGAAACCAAACCACCTGAATCCATAATTTCATCAATTTGATCAGAAAGACGTCTTACCGCTATTGAACCCAGCATTCCTTCCTTAAACTGGTACCAGTAAGAACTTTTTTCTTTTTCAAGAACCCTTTTACGCATTTCTGACATAGTATCGATTTGAATATCTTTATATTCACTTATATCATGGGAGTCTTTAGGCAGAAACTCATTAACTGTTCCCCAGTTTGCACTACTTAAAAAACGGTCTGTTTTAATTCGTTCAACTGCATTTTCAGTACTGGATCTAAGATATTGATTTGCAGAATATATCATCATTGCCTTGGCAGCGGGAATTTTCGTTAATTTCAGTTTATTGACTATCAATTTTATTGTTGTTGCATTGATTAATAAGGTTAGTGTAACAATCCCTGCAGTTATAAAGAAAAACTGGTTTTTTACTTCAGGTGCAAGCAAGCTGTCATCCAGACCATTCACAACCAGTGCCAATGCAAGTGCAATAGCTCCACGTAAAGCTCCGTACCAGAGAACAACAGATTCTTTTACACTTATACCGTATCCGATTCGTTTCATAATTGGATAAAACATAAAAATCATAATGCCTCTGACAATATGAACTCCAATGTAAAATATGCCAAGGATAATGAAATTTTCAGTGCTGAATTCCGTTTGTTGTGCAATCACAACACCTACGATTAAAAAAATCAGTGTATTGGCAATAAAGGCGGCAAGCTCCCAGAATTCGTGCAAAAAGTGTCCAACTTCAGGACTTATTCTTGTTTTTCCAACACCTGCCATTGCCAGACCTAAAGCGCACAATCCCAGAACACCTGACATGTGAAGAAAATGTTCGGCAACGTAAAAAGTCAGGTATGCTGCTGCAATAATAACACTGATTTCGACAAGAGCATCATTAAAAACTCTTTTTACCCATGCGATCAGGACTGCTGCAATGATAATCCCTATTGCTATTCCACCGAATGCAACCCGTCCGAATTCAACAGCAGCGTGATTATCTGATGTCAATCCGCTTATTCCTGTGAAGAAAACCATGAAAAACACAATGGCTGTCCCGTCGTTCAATATTGATTCACCTTCTATAAGAGTTCCTAATTTTTTACTGGCACCAAGGTCTTTTAATAATGCCACTACAGCCACTGGATCGGTCGCACTGATAACAGACCCGAACATCAGGGCAATATTCCATTCCCAACTATATAATCCAATGTTTAATACTTTCAAAATAATTACAAGGCAGGCACTCAGCACTAATGAAACTATTATACCAGGGACTGCCAGAATTATAGAATTGGTTGCTGTCTTTTTAAATGTATGAAGATCCATAGCAAACGCTGCCTCAAAAATTAGTATTGGCAGAAAAATAAATAGTATTGCGTGAGGATTAATATGTCCAGCCCAGATTAGTGAATCTCCAAAAGCATCACCCCATCCGTCAAAAACACCATATCTGTTTAGTAATCCAAGCCCTATTCCGAATATTAACAAAAGTACTGTAAATGGTAATGGGAATTTTCTGAAAAAATGTCTCGTGGCTGCACCAATTAATAGTGCAATAATGATAAAGAACAGAGGTTCCATACCTCCTTTTTCTTCATGACTGCCTTCTGAACTTTCAGATTCATGATTTGATTCTGATAGTTGTACATTATCACTGTTTTCTACAACTGTCTCAGAATTAGTGTTTGCATGTTTTTCTTGTGCAAAAGAATGGTTTAAAATTCCGAATAGGAAGAAACCAATAATTATCAATGGAAATAATAACTTTTTAACCATGTTTTTTAATTTTAAAAATTGCTGTAAGATAAAAAAAATGTTTGAATTGTTTAATAGAAAGATTTTTTTTGCCACGAATGCACGAATAAAATCTGAAATAATTCGTGGCTAATAAAATTAATATAAGGATTATTTTTTTTGAAAAAAAATCCTGCAATTTTCATATTATAGTTGCAGGATTTAGAATATTTTCAATTTATTTTATAATCCAAACATTAAATAATATGTTGCTGAGCCTGCTAAATAACCAATTAGTGCCAGTAAACTGATTTTTTTCAAATACCATATAAAATCAATTTTTTCAAGTCCCATAGCAGCTACACCGGC
>JBDRPR010000304.1:0-9461 GCA_043826845.1 Bacteroidota bacterium | reverse complement strand
TTACAATAGGTACAGGTTCAATTCTTAACACAAATACTACTTATCCGACACCGTATGGAAATTGGTATTGGGGTTCTAAAGATCAGTATTTGATTCCTGCTTCAGAAATATACTCTGCCGGTGGAGGACCTGGTTTAATCAATTCAATCGCATTTAATGTATCTACGATTCAAGGGACTGCCCTGCAGGGATTCGAAATAAAAATGGGCACAACTACTGCAAATTCTACTACAACCACTTTTACAACTGGTTTGACAACGGTTTATAGTACAACTTCTTATACGGAATTTACAGGGTGGAATACACACACTTTTGCTACACCATTTTTTTGGGATGGTGCAAGTAATATTGTTGTACAGATATGTTTTAACAATGGAAGTTATACCGGTAATGCTGTTGTTTTTCAAACAACAACAACTTACAATTCGTCTGTAAATTATCATGCTGATGCAACCGGAGTGTGTTCTATTGCTACTGGCTCAACTACTTATTTGCAAAGGCCAAATATGCGGTTGGATATAATTCCTATAAATATTGCTGCAAATCTTGGAGTATTGCCTTGGTCTCAATCTACTGTGTATTGTAATCTTCCTGCAACTGTTCCAATTCCTATCAGTATAAAAAATTGGGGGACTGATCCTCAGTCAAATTATAATGTATCCTATAGCATTGATGGCGGAACAAATTGGGTGACCGAAACAGTTACATCTGTAATAAATCCTGATGACACTCTTGACTATGTATTTTCAATATATGCAAATATGGCTACACCGGGAACATACCATTGCATGCTGGCAGTGTCTCTTGCAGGTGATACAATGAGCTATAATGATACTATAAGCATTGATATTTTTAATCATCTTAAAATAAATTTATTTCCATTTATTGAAGATTTTGAATCCGGAACATCCGACTATTTCAATATTACTAATAATGGAAATTCAAATGCATATATCTACAATGATGGAAGTTCATACATCCTTCGAATGGAAGGAAAAAATCCGGGAGGTTGGACTGGTGGATCAACAACAACAACCCCGACAAATGCATGGAATGATAATACCACTCACCATTCATTTGCAATGACTTGTGATATTGATGCAACTTCAATGACTACACTTGAATTGCTTATTGATCTTAAGCAGTATTATTCCAGTTATGGAAATAAATATTCGTGGTTTCGTGTATTAATAAATGGAACACAGATTTCTGATATTTTTGGACAGTCTGATTTTAATCCTGTTACAATAGATAGTGATCCATGGAAAACTTTACGATTTGATATTCAGCCATATGCTGGAACAATATTTACCTTGACCCTGCAATCCTCTAATTATTATGATAAAATATACAGCATGCCTGGAGATAATGCTTTTGTTGATAATATTATCATTAGGGAAAAACAACCGGATGATGCCGGTATTGATCAATTAATCAGTCAGGTAAATGGTTGTGGCGTATCTTCAGCAGAAGAAATTTCAATCCGTTTAAAAAATTATGGAAATAATCAGCTTACTGGTTTTGATGTTGGCTATAAAGTTGATGCAGGTAGTCCTGTAGTTGAAAACATAGGTGCTGTTACAATAAATCCTGGTAATACTTTTGATTATACTTTTAGTACTCTTGCTGATATTTCTATTGCAGGTAATCATACAATAAAAGTATGGACTGGTTTAACCGGTGATACATTCATTGCAAATGATACACTTGTTGAGGTAGTTACATTACAACCATATGTAGTTGTTTATCCTTATGATGAAGATTTTGAAACTTTTACTGTTGGAAGCCCTGGAACATTAATGAATGGCTGGACAAGAAATCCTGCATCAGCATATACTTGGTATGTGGATAATGCAGGAACATCTTCTTCTGGTACAGGCCCAAATGTTGATCATACACTCGGGACTTCTGTAGGAAAATATTTGTATGTAGAGGCGTCAAATGGTTCTGCCGGAAATCTGGCTGAGCTTATCAGTCCTTGTCTTGATTTATCTTCAATGACTGCACCAAGATTGAAATTCTGGTATCATATGTATGGTGCATCTATCGATACTTTATATGTTGATGTATTGGTTGGCGGCACATGGATTAACGATATTTTTTATATTGGTGGTCAACAACAAATTTCAAATGCGGATGTATGGAAAGAAGCTGTTGTGGATTTTTCTTCTTATAACACACTGGATCATTTTAGATTCAGAGCCAAAAGAGGAACAAGTTTTGAAGGTGATATTTCGCTTGATGATATTAATATATTTGAACCACTACAGGATAATCTTGCTGTTACAAATTTAATTGAACCTGTCCCAACCGGTTGTGCAATGTCTTCAAGCGAAATTGTAATCGTTGAAATAATAAATGAAGGTCAGAATGATGCTACTAATTTTGATTTATCTTTTTCAATTGATAGTGGGTTAACTTATACAACTCCTGAAACATATACTTCTATATTGTTGTCAGGAGATACGTTGGAATATACATTTACCGCTACTGCAGATATGTCGGTTCCTGGTGATTATGATTTTGTTGTTGTTATAGATTATACAGCGGATCAATTCAGCCCAAATGACACGTTATACTATACAATTCATATTGATACTTCAATTACGGTATATCCATTCAATGAAAAATTCGAAACATTTATTGTCGGTGTTCCAGGCACTCTGGCGAATGGATGGACAAGAATTCCGACAACAGGGTATATCTGGTATGTTGATAATGGAGGAACACCTTCTTCCTCAACAGGACCATCGGTTGACCACACATTAGGTACAACAGTTGGTAAATACATGTATATTGAAACTGACAATGGTCTGGTCGGTGGAAAGGCATATCTTATAAGCCCTTGCCTTGATATATCAGGGATGTCTGCACCGATTCTTTCATTCTGGTATCATATGTATGGAGCATTAATTGATACTCTGTATGTTGATGCTTTGGTTGGTGGTGTTTGGATTGAAGGTATATATGAGATTGGAGGTCAACAACAAATTTCCAACGCTGATGTTTGGAAACAGGCATTGGTCAATATGACAGGCTATAACAATGCTGATAAGATAAGATTCAGAATTGAAAAAATCGGTTGTTGTACAGGCGACGCTGCTATTGATGATATTAATATTGATCAGGCACCTGATTTTGACATTGCCGTTAATGCATGGTATTCCCCAGTTGCCGGATGTGGATTGACTGCAAATGAAAGTATTTCAGTTCAACTGGTTAATATGGGGGCATCTCCTCAGGATACAATATTTTTAGGCTATTCTTTTGATGATGGGACTACCGTAATTTCTGAATACTATTATCCTGAAATATTGCCAGGTGATACGGTTATTTATACATTTACACAGCAGGCAGATATGTCAGCGCTTATTACATATAACTGTTTTGCAGCAATTATGGATACGAATGATATAAATCAGATAAATGATACTGCATGGATAGTGATAACTAATGTACCGATGATAAGTTCATACCCCTATTTTGAAAATTTTGAAGGATCAAGTTATTGGAATTCAGGAGGCACAAATAGTTCCTGGGCTTTAGGTACACCCGCCGGAACTACAATAAATGGTGCTGGTTCAGGTTCAAACTCGTGGATGACGAATCTGAATACATATTATAATAATAGTGAGGCTTCTTGGGTTATTGGACCCTGTTTCGATTTCAGTACATTATCTGCTCCTATTTTTGAGATGAAAGCATGGTGGAATAGTGAGTTAAGTTATGATGGGGCAGTTATACAATATTCACTTAATGGAGGAAGTACTTGGATAACAATAGGTGTTTTTGGAGACCCGAATAATTGGTATAGTTATAATTCAGTGTACGGTGTTTTCACGATGACTGGAGGATATGATGCATGGGCTGGAACAGGTATTGGGGACTGGGTTACTGTAAAACATGATCTTAATATGCTTGCAGGTATGTCTGATGTGAAATTAAGAATTGCATTTGCTTCAGATGGAAGTGCAAATAGTTATGATGGATTCGCTTTTGATGATATTTTAATTTACGAAACACCAGATAATGATCTTACTGTTTTAAGTTGGGATAATCCAGTTTCAAGTGAGTGTGGGATGGGAATTGAGGATATTGAAATAGCTGTTTTTAATGCTGGGACTCAGGCCCAGTCAAATTTCGATCTTTCATATTCAGTTGACGGAGGAACAAGCTGGATAACTGAAACATACGTAGCATCTATTAATCCCGGAGATACATTACATTACACTTTTTTAACACAAGCAGATTTTTCTGTTGCAGGGATTTATAATTGTCTAGCTGTTGTTACAAATCCGGGTGATGTATTTTCATTTAATGATACTTTAAATTATTCTGTTACATCACTTATTACAATTTCAACTTTTCCATATTTTCAGAATTTTGAATCAGTCAATTATTGGACAACAGGTGGAATTAATGGAACATGGGCTCTTGGAACTCCTGCAGGGATAACGATTATCGGAGCTGCTTCAGGTTCAAATTCATGGATGACTAATCTAACAGGAGTATATAATAATAGTGATGCTTCATGGGTTGTCGGTCCTTGTTTTGATTTTAGTTCTTTGTCTGCACCTATTTTTGAAATGAAAGCATGGTGGAATACTGAGTTAAATTATGATGGTTCGGTTTTGCAATACTCACTTGATGGTGGTGTTACATGGATAACTGTTGGTGCTTTTGGTGATCCGTATAACTGGTATAGTTATAATTCAGTTTATGGTATTTATACAATGACTGGTGCATACGATGCCTGGGCAGGAAATACGATGACTGAATGGGTCACAGTTAAGCATGAATTGACAGGATTGGGAGGTATCTCTGATGTTAAATTGAGAATAGTTTTTGCTTCAGATGGTAGTGTAACTTATGATGGATTTGCTTTTGATGATGTATTTATTTATGATACACCTAACTACGATCTTGCAGTAACCAGTTGGAATTCTCCCTTGGATGCATGTCCCTCTGCTTCAGAAATTGTAAATATTACTATTGAGAATTTAGGATTGGATGATCAGACTAATGTTCCTGTTTCTTATTCAATTGATGATGGATTAACCTGGATTCCAAATGAAATAATCACTGCGACTATTCCGTCTGGAGGTACATACGTTTATTCATTTATTACTCCTGCAGATTTTTCAACTATCGGAGTTTATAATTGCAGAGCAGCTATTATGGATCCTGCTGATGAACTCCATTTTAATGATACAATTGATATAAGTATCGATATTTTTGCAATTCAAACACTACCATTTGTTGAAGATTTTGAGTTGGCTACTGTTGGTGCTCCTGGTATCCTCCCGAATCACTGGACAACAACTTCGAATTCCACATATCGGTGGCATGTAAGAAACAGTTCAACCCCGACAATAAATACTGGGCCTTCAAATGATCATACAACGGGTGTTTTTGGAGGAAAATATGTATATACTGAAGCAGATAATGGTATCGTAAATGATACAGCATATTTATATCTGCCATGTGTGGATATTGCATCCTACACAAATCCAAGTCTTACATTCTGGTATCACATGTATGGAACTAACATAAACAAACTTACAGTAGATGTTTTTTCTGGAAGTGTTTGGGTAAATGATATTTATACAATTACAGGTCAACAGCAAACATCTTCAACCTCAGCATGGTTGTATGCGCAAGTAGATTTAACTTCATATCTGGACGCAACCGAAATTCGGTTCAGAGGCATAAAAGGTTCAGGGACTCTCGGAGATATTGCTTTGGATGATATAAATATTTTTGAACCATTTGAAGATGTTGGTGTTACTGAGATATCATCTCCGAATACATCTTGTGTTTTGTACAGTTTAATGAATATTACTGTTAAAATTCAGAATTTCGGGACAATAACGTACATGACTGGTGATACAATAATGGTGGGATTAGAGTTTAATGGTACACCTCAGGTAATTGAACCTTTCATTTTGCCTTCAAATTTTACTCCCGGAACATCAAAATTCTTTATTTTTCCGGGTTATTTTGACTTATCTGTACCAGGAAATTATAATATTATTTCATATACTATAGAGTCTGGTGACATTGATAACTACAATGATACCACAGCAAAAACTGTCAGTCATTATGGTAATCCGATTTTAAGTTTGGGTGCTGATATAATCACAATTATGCCTGATACTGTCATATTGGATGCAGGAAGTTGGACTTCATATATTTGGACTGGCGGTACTACAACACAAACATTTGATGTTGATACTGCAGGTTATTACTCAGTAACTATAACTGATTCAAATGGATGTACTGCAAGTGATCAAATTTATGTCGGCAATAGTGTATCTTTATCTCAAAGTTCCTCATTTACCGGCTTAATGATTTTTCCAAATCCAAATGATGGAATATTTACTATATCATATGAGGCCGATGTGATATCAGAATTCATAATAGAAATTATTGACATACAGGGTCAGTTGTTATATCAGGAAAAAATTTCAAATATCAGAAAACTTAATAAGGATATTGATCTGAGAAGTTTTGCAGCAGGTATCTATTATATTAAACTGTCAGATGGAGAAAATATATATATTGAAAAGCTGATAATAAAATAGAATCAATGATACTAAAAAGAAAAGCGAACCATTTTGGTTCGCTTTTCTTTTATATTATTTATCCTAAAAATTGATACTGACTTTTGTATTATCATAGCCACCTGAAAATAATTTATCACGACATATAGAAAATGCATTTATTGTATAGTTTACATCTTCCAAAGTATGTGTTGCTGTAGGTATTAACCTTAATAAAACAACACCTTTAGCTACAATTGGATAAACAACTGCTGTACAGAAAATATTATAATTTTCTCTGAGGTCCAATACGAAATTTGCAGCTTCCCATTCAGAACCACTTTTGATATATACAGGTGTAACAGGAGATTGTGTAGCACCTATATCAAAATTTGCTTTTTTCAATCCTGATTGAAGTGCATTTATTATTGTCCAGAGTCTCTCTCTTAATTCAGGTTTGGTAATCAGGTATTCCAGTCTTTTTAATGCGCCTTCAACAAATGGCATTGGTAGAGATTTAGCATATACCTGTGAACGCATGTTGTACATTAAATAATTAATCACATCCTCTGTACTGGCAACAAAAGCACCAATTCCCGCCATAGATTTGGCAAATGTTGTAAAATATATATCTATTTCATTCTGTACTCCGAAATGCTCTCCTGTCCCTCTTCCGCTTTCTCCCATTCCTCCGAATCCATGAGCATCATCAACAAGTAATCTGAAATTAAACTCCTTTTTTAATGCAACAATTTCATCAAGTTTTGAAAGATCTCCAATCATTCCATATACACCTTCGACAATTACTAAAATACCGCCGGGTGTCCCGTCTATAAGTTTTGTGGCTCTTTGAAGAAACATTCTGAACTTTTCCATGTTATTATGTGGAAAAACAAATCTTCTTCCGGCATGTAATCTAACACCATCATTAATACATGCATGGCCTTCAGAATCATATATAACTACATCATGTCTGTCAACCAGACAATCAATAATGGATACCATGCCCTGATATCCATAATTTAGCAGATAAGCTGCTTCTTTTTGTACAAATTCAGCTGCTTTTCTTTCAAATTCTTCATGTAAACTGGTCTGTCCTGACATCATTCTAGCTCCCATAGGGTAAGCAAGCCCCCATTTTTCTGTTGCAGCTGTGTCAGTTTTTCTTATATCAGGATGATTGGCTAAACCAAGATAATTGTTAATACTCCAGGTTAATACTTCCTTCCCTCTGAATTTCATGTGTGGCTCTATTTCTCCTTCAAGTTTAGGGAAAGCAAAATAGCCATGAACTTGTTCCTGATATTTGCCTAAGGCTCCTTTGTTTGATTTAATTTTTTCGAAAATATCCACGATTTTATATTTTTTAGGTTATTGAAATTTTGTACAAAAGTACTTTTTTAATGAATTTAAACAAATAGATTTTAAAATTACTTTTTAACGCAATAATAGGGTTAATTTAATTTTGATGTGCTGAACTATAAAACTAATCCTAATCTATAATGGAAAAAGTCAATGTCTCTTGTTCCCTTGTTGTCCCGAATATAACCTTGTATTTTAGCATTTGTACTTTCTGCAATTGCATTTGTTGCATATTGTTGATAATAGTTTAATATGTAAACAGCATTGTTTTCTACTGAGTTTCTAAAGTTAAGTAGTTCTTCTATTTTACAGGTTTCTACTGTATAAATCCAATTCCACAATTGGTTTTCCTTGTACATAAAATTGGTCTTATTTATCATTGGGTCATACCAATCTCTAAACTCTAAGATATATTCATAAGCCTTTTCTATTTCAGGATAATGACTAAATAAAAGTTTTGCCCTTTTGCGTTGTTTCTCTGTCCATTGGTTCGCCTTTTTATACAATAGGTAATTGCAGCGTGATAACATCTCTGGTTTTGTTTCACTATTTTCCAGTCTTTTAGGAATATACTTTTTGCCTACCTTTTCAATAATTACACCCTGCTCTTTGGCCTTCATGTGGGCATGATAGGATTGACGATGTTCTTTTTCCTCTTTTCTTTGAGCAGTTAAAGCCTCTTGTTTATAGCGAATGCGTAGTTCCTGTACTGATTCTATCGCCATTTGCACTATATGATATTTATCGGCCACTTGAGTAGCATTGGGAAAATGGGTGGTGCATACCTTTTCATACGTAGGGGATAAATCGCGGGTAATAGTTGTTACTTGTTTTAAGCTATCGCCAAAATAATTAAGGCATTGTCCTATTTCTGTACTGTTTACTGTTGATGCCATCATAGCTACTTTACCAGTTTTTCCATTGGTAAGTATGGTGTAAAATTGCCCATCTATATGCTTTTCATCTATTGCCATCTGTCCTCCTATATGTTCTGGTTTTACTAATGGAACAAGAATCGTTTCTTGTCCGGATTTGCCTGTATTTTTTATATCGTATTGATGCAATTTCTCTTGCATTTCAGGCTTCTTAAAATCACTTAGATGATGCTTGAACCATTTGTAAAATTTATCATATGGGACGCCCAATACATAGCTTATAACCTTTAACTCAAAAGGATATTTTAAAACCATTTTCTTTTAAAAAAGTACCAAACATTTTGGTAGCTTTTGTCCCTTCTGCTGCAAAATCATATACATTATGACACTTGGTACTATCAGTTGTACCCTGTGCTTTCCATCGTCTTCGTTTAAGTTTTAAATAACATTTCCGTCCTTGAATGGGAAAACTCTGTAATTCTATAGGATTCATAAATCCATTTAGTACAGCCTGTTTACCAGTTAATTCAGGAGGAATAATTTCCTTCTCCAACAAATATATCTCTACTATTTCTTCGCTCTCTTTTATATTTTCTATATCAAAAAATAACAAAATTTCTTTCGGTATTATTAAACTATACAAATGTGATTGAAGGTCTTCTTTTTTCATTTTAGGGATTTT
>JBDRPR010000303.1:0-2112 GCA_043826845.1 Bacteroidota bacterium | reverse complement strand
TACTTGTACTTATGAAGAAGATCCAGAGGTGGAAGGCGAAGACCCAATTATTTCTGAATGTCAGATTAGAGAAGGATCAGCCTATTGTCGACTCCCAAATAATGAAAATTGTTTTGTAAATCCAGAGGATGAAACAGCATTATGTGACAATCAGCATACGCAATACACCATACCTGGGTCTGGTATGTTAGAAGTTCCAACTGATACAGAAGTTGGATATTTAGAAAATGATCCTCAGTGTGAAGATGTATGGAGTGATCGCCAAGTTTTAGGTGAAGTAATGTCTGGAGCTTTTGTTGGGCCAGGCCAAGATATAACAATTAGGTCTTATTATAATTTAGTTTTTGAAACTGCCGAAAATCCTATTGAAATTATTGCTGAAACTACGCCATGTCTGTGTTTAGCAGATCCAGACAATGCCGAAGAAGGTGATTTTATTAGATTAGCTGGAAAGAATTTTGGACTAGCCGATGGCCAAGTTAGTTTTTTTGGAGGTAATAATAGTCCTAGAATAAATACTAATGATTATAACCCTTGGGGTGATCTTGAAATTACTGATGTTGTTGTTCCGCTTGGCGCAATTACTGGAACTTTAGCTGACTTAGATGATCAAGACCCTCCAGGAGCAGATCCGCATGATGGAATATATGTATTAAATGCTTTGAACCGAGAAAGTAATGCTTTAGATTTTAGAGTAACTTGTCTTAGTGACCGGGACTGTTCTACGGCTTGTTGTCTTGAGGGTCAATGTGCTGAAGCTGATGCTTGTAATGCTTGCCTTGATATGACAGATTGTTTGGAAGCTGATGGCTGTGGCGGTGATTGTATAGAAGGTTTGTGTGCGCCTGTAATTAGTGAGCTTTCTCCAAATGTTGGAGCTGAAGGTCAACCAGTAACTGTCCGAGGATGTCATTTAGGTTCATATAATTTACAAAGCGGAGTTTATTTTGATGATATTGCGGCAGATTTTATTTGTGAAAATTATTTTGGCGGAGAGCCTTGGAATAATCATGAGATATTAATAAAAGTGCCAAATGATTCACTTGATTTAGAAGAGGCTAATGTTCAAGTACGACGTTATACAAACCAACAAGGTGAATTATTTTCAAATAACGAAATATTTACAGAAGATGAAAGTTGTTTAGATATAGATATACCTGAATTATGTGTTATTACACCATATGAAACTTATGAGGGGCCAGTAGACATGCAAGGTAATGATATTATGTGGGGAGCGGGTGGTTACTGCGAATGTGAAAATGAAGACATTGAAGATGAAACATGTTTAATTTCTGAAAATGAATTAGACGGGAATTGTACAGGAACAAATACTCATACTTTATATGCTTGGAGCGAGTATCCAGAACAAGTGTGTACCGTAGATATGGATAGCTATGTTGAAGGATCTGATACTTGTGAAGTTTGTCATGAAGATTATCCGGGTGAATGTTGCAGTATTCCAAATGATCAAACATCTGCTTCATGTGAAATAGACGTGTCATTTAGTTGTGATTTATCTGATACTATATATTTGAATTCTGAAAATCAAGCTGAAACATGCATAAATACTCATGCTGATTGGGATGCAGGCCGAAGCCAGTGTATAGCTTATAACCCTGATAATAATAATTTATTTTGTTATGTAAATGAGAATGATTCTTCATGTGAAGTAATTTGTAATGCAGATTATTTTGGTTACACTGTTCAGGGAGGCGAAGCAATATTTACTTCTAATAAACCATCACCTAATTTTACGGTCTATAATTTTTTACTAGCAGAAACCACTGTTCCGCCTTTAGCTGACGCACCTACTAGCGGAGATGCTCATTTAGAAGCATCTATCAATGCTAATACGTGTAGCTCTAATGGATTAGATTTTGCCATATCATGTAATGAATGTGCAGACTGTGTAACTGGAAATAATTGCGTGAGAGATGGGTTGTTTGGATATTGTAGTAGTGAGACAGTTGGATTTTGTAGATCTGACTCGGAAAAAGAATGTTGTGGTAATGTTGGCTGTGAATTTGATGGCAGTGTAGATATTACTGAGGATCCTGGTACTTGCACTGATCGACCAAATTTATCATCAGTTAATCCTATAAATGGAACAAC
>JBDRPR010000302.1:0-2248 GCA_043826845.1 Bacteroidota bacterium | reverse complement strand
TTTAAATGTTTTAGATGATTCTTTATATTCAATAATTTATAAAAACTTTGTGGGAGATGCAAAAATCAATAATTCATATTATTATACTGGTTATACCTTCTATGATAATAATGAAGATTCATTAACAGGAGGGACAAATTCGTTATTTTGGAAAACAGACACAAATTTTAATAAAATATCATCAAATAGCATTGGGGGAATAAATTATCCAGATGTATGTGAAGAAATTCAGGCTGGTTTTGATAATAATCTGTTACTTGGCGGATTGACAATGGCTCATGCACCGGGTTCTGTTATAGGCATTAATAGAACAGATTGGTATCTGGTAAATATAGATACAGCAGGGCAGGTTTTGGGTGAGTATTATTATGGAATCACTGATCAATGTGATGTTGAGGGTATAAAAGCAATGTCTAAAGGTGCTGATTCAACATATTTTTTAGCTGGGTTATTTCACAATTATTATGATATACCATTAGGAATGCATTATTATGTGCCTGTTATAGTTAAATTAAACAGACAATTCCAGACTATATGGGAAAAAGAATATTCAGAACCATTATCGGGAGTTATTGTTTCAGATATGCACCAAACAAGTGATGGAAATCAAGCAATTCTGATTCAAAGAATCCCTGAAGAATTATTTCTAAACTTTTTCATTCAAACAATCTATTCAAAAATTATTAAATTTAATAATGATGGAAATGTACTCTGGTCAAGGAACTATTACAAAGGAGATACTAACACATATATCCGTTATAGAGCCTGGGATTTGATTGAAACCAAAGATAGTGGCTTTGCATTTTGTGGTTCAGCTATTGATACAGCAAATGCAGGGCCCAATCAATCTACATGGCTTGTAAAAACTGATAGTCTTGGTTGTGATGGATATCAAAGCTGTAACGATACTGCATTATTTATTCAGCCTTTTCAGATACCAGATACATTATGCTTAAACGATACCAATTGGGTTACAATAGAAATTAATGGCAGGTCGGCTCCATTCAAGCTTACACTATCTAATGGGCAGGAGTTTGATAGCATTTACTATCCAAATACTGCACCACCTCATATTTTTTATGACATGCCTGTTTATCCAACAATAGTTGATTCAAACTGGCAACTTATTATAACGTTAACCGACCCCTGGGGGGCTGATATTACTGACACTTTATACTTTGTAGTTCATGATTGCGGTACAGTTATAGCAAACGACTACTATGTAGAGAACAAAATAAAGATATACCCTAACCCTGCTGAAGATATTGTTAATGTGCAGATAAGAGGCAGATTAGATAATGATATTAATATCAGTTTATATAATAGTGATGGGAGCTTGTGCAAATCATTAAAAGCAAACTCAACTATCAATCAGATAAACCTTAGTAATTTAGCACCAGGCTTGTACTTTATAAAGGTTCAGGGAATAGGATTTGTTAAGACTGAGAAGATTGTTTTGGAGTAAGCGGGCATGGCTTCCTTTAGGAAATAAAGGTGTGTGATGGGAAAAATGTATTTATAATGAACTTATGAGTATTTCACCATATTTATCAGATACTGTTCTTATAGCATTTATGACTCATACAATAAACAAACCTGCACATAAAAAGAATGTGGTATTAGCAAATTCACCTTTACCATACAATGTACGCCCTTATATTGATTTGATGAATATTAATCAAAATTTTAAAAATCAATTATGGGCAGCTCAGGATGGTATGCCAAATGCAAGAGTATTGCTTGAGCAGGAAATATCATCATTAGATTTTCAACGAAATGCTGAAATAAATGAATTGGCATTAAGTAGTATGAATGATAGTCTGGGATATCAAACAGACAGCCTTATTGATTATCTTGCTAATTCTGCTTATCTAAGTGATCATATTTTAAGATATAGTTTATTATTTGGTAAAAGTGATATTGCAGAGGCAGAAAATGAATTAGCCGGATTAAATACTTATACTTTTGATCTGTCTTCTGAACTACAGTTGCAGTACAACGAATTTACTGATGTTGCTTACTTGAATCTTGATGTTGTACAACTTGAAGATAGTATTGCCGACTCATTGATTTATGCTAATGAAACATTATTGCAATCTGTGGCTAATACAGAATTTCATGTAGCACAAAATGATGCAAAATTATTATTAGAGCAAACAGATCAGCAGCAAGTAAATTATGTATGGCTACCTTATGGTACTCTTGAATTAAAGAAAGCCGTTATCGGGACTTCGCCTGATAATTTTGA
>JBDRPR010000301.1:0-8208 GCA_043826845.1 Bacteroidota bacterium | reverse complement strand
ATTTCTTTTGGAAGAAATAGCATTTCAATATTTGTTTTTATTCCAATTCTTTTTCTAAATCTGGCAAAATTGTAGAAAAAATTGGAATTTCTACCGTTAATATAAACTGGGATTATATCTCTTTTGTACTTAATAGCTTTGCTGATAAAGTTTTTCTTCCATTCAAGATCAATAATTTTTCCTTTTACTTTCCTTGATACCAAACCTGCAGGAAAACTCATTACCTGCATTTCTGAAGCATAGCTGTCTTCTATCTTCTTTAGCGATTCTTTTGATTGTGATCCGTGTTTGTTTATTGGAACAAATATAGGATGGATGTTTTTTAAATGCATCAATAAATCATTTACCAGAAATCTGATATCCTTGAAATGTTTTCCGACAACCTGCATTAAAGCCATACTCTCCAATGCACCAAGTGGATGATTTGCAGCAAATAAAAAGCGTCCTTCAACAGGGATATTGTCTTCACCGCTACTTATTACATTAAGATTGAAATCGTTTAAAATTCCATCTACAAAGTCTAAACCGAAATTATCCTTGTTCTTTTCAAGATGAAAATTCATTTCATCCTGATGAAGTAATCTTTTTAAATATCTCAATATGAATCCTGGAAGTCGTTTGTATAATTTAGGATTCTTATTTTTTATTACTTCATCAATGTCAATTAATACAGCTTTATTTTCAGACATTCTTTTAATTTTTTTTGTCTCATTCTTGTAAATAAAAACTCAACAAAATTAATAATTCATAAATGTTTATTTGATAAATTGTTAACTAAACTGTTAAATAGAATCAGTAACAATATCTTAAATTACAGTAAAACAAATAATAACATCAGTTAAAGATATTAACAGCAAAAAAAAGTTTTCAACAAAGTGGGAGAAAGTGTTTAAGAGTGGATCAAAGTGGGAAATTAATGTATATTTTTACCCCAGTTAAAATCATTTTGATCATGATAACTTTTATTGGTGATTATCCATGTAAAATCGATGTGAAAGGCAGAATAACCTTGCCTGTGGCTTTTATTAAACAGATGGAATCATCTCTTCAAATGAGTTTTGTGATTAAAAAAGACATCTTCGTGAATTGTCTGCTCCTATATCCTATGAACGAATGGGAGCGTCAAATTAAACTACTTCGAAGCAGGTTAAATCCATATAATAAGGAACATAATAGATTTTTAAGAGAATTTTCCAAAGGCATGGCCGAAGTGAACCTTGACAGCAGTAAAAGACTTCTTATTCCTAAAAGACTTCTGGATTATGCAGAAATCAGTAAAGAAATTATTCTCGCTGGTCAGGATAGTAAAATTGAAATATGGGATGCAACAAAATATGCTGAAATTGGAGAAAATCAGGATGAAATAGGAACCCTTGCAGAAAAGATTTTGGGTAATAATTTTTATGAAAATCCTGAATAAATGGACTATCATGTTCCTGTTCTTTTAGAAGAAAGTATTGAAGGATTAAACATCAAAGAAAGCGGGATTTACCTCGATTTGACCTATGGTGGCGGTGGACATTCAAGAGAGATATTGAAATATTTAAAGAGTGGAAGACTTATCGCTTTTGATCAGGATTCGGATGCAGCAGGGAATGTCCTTGATGACGAAAAATTGACTTTTTATCAAAGTAATTTCAGGTTCTTTCACAATTTTTTAAAATTTGAAAAAGTAGAAACTGTAG
The DNA here is from genome assembly GCA_043826845.1 of Bacteroidota bacterium. Classification (GTDB taxonomy): domain Bacteria; phylum Bacteroidota; class Bacteroidia; order Bacteroidales; family CAYTAU01; genus JBDRPR01. The sequence goes on along the minus strand of JBDRPR010000301.1, from coordinate 6,523 downwards.
ATGGAATATTGGTTGATCTGGGAATATCATCTTACCACATTGAAAAAAAGGAAAGAGGCTTTTCATTCAGATTTGACAGTAATATTGATATGAGAATGAATCAGAATTCATCTGTTTCAGCCGTCAATATTTTGAATGAATACGATTTTGAAAATCTCAATAGAATTTTTTTTACTTATGGCGAGTTGTATAATTATAAGATGATTACAAATAGCATCATTAATTTCCGGAAAACACAAAAAATTACTACAACAAACCATTTATTAAGAGCAATATCAACCAATGTGCCTAAAAATCAAGAGCATAAATTTCTTGCAAGAATATTTCAGGCGATTAGGATAGAAGTCAATGAAGAGATAGAAGTGCTTAAGGAAATGCTCTTAAAGACAACCGAAATACTCGCTCAGGGAGGACGTTTGGTGGTTATTTCCTATCATTCCCTGGAAGACAGAATAGTAAAAAACTTTTTCAAATCCGGGAATTTTAGTGGAGAGTTAATAAAGGATGTTTATGGTAACTGCATAACCCCATTTAATCTTATTAGCAGAAAGGCAATAACTCCCGGACAGAAAGAATTAGCAAGAAACAACAAATCAAGAAGTGCGAAACTGAGAATTGCAGAAAAAAATTATGAGTAAGGAAAAAGAAAATAATAAAACAAAGAATACAAGAGAATTTAAAATCTCATCTGTAAAAGGATTGATTGATGGTAGTGTGTTGACTTCAAAAAGAGTTGTCAATCAGCTCCCCTTTTTGCTTTTTCTTACAATTCTGGCAATTATCTACATCGCAAACAGATATAATGCCGAAAAAAAAATAATGCAGACCATAAAACTTGACAATGAAATTAAAGAGTTGAAATCAGAACAATTAGCCATTGCTTCTGAACTTATGTACATCAGTAAGCAATCTGAAGTGTCGAAGATGATTCAAAAAAGTGGAATAGAATTATTCGAGGCAAAAGATGTCCCTAAAATCATTAAAATAAATGACTGACAATAATGCAAATATAAGAAAAGATGTTTTATGGAGAGTTACCGTTGTTTATACAATTATGGCAATATTTGCTGTTTCTATTATCGGGAAAGTTATTTATATAATAACTGCTGAAGGTGATATCTGGAAAGAGAAAGCCAAAAACACCACACTGCGAAATGTGACAATTGAGCCTAACAGAGGCGATATTTGTGCAATTGATGGCAGAATTCTCTCCAGTTCTGTCCCTTTTTATGAAGTCAGAATGGATTTTGCGGGCGGACTTAGTGAAGAAATTTTTAACAAAAATGTAGATTCGTTGTCATTTCTGCTATCAGGAATATTTAGTTATAAAACCAAATCTCAATATCTGTACGAACTAAATTCAGCATATGATAGAGGTGATCGCTACTATCTGATAAAAAGAAATGTAACATATCAACAATTAAAACAATTAAAAACATTTCCAATCTTCAGATTAGGCAAATACACAGGTGGTATAATAGTAAATCAGGAATATAAAAGAATAAAACCGTTTCAAAATCTTGCATCAAGAACTATCGGATACATGAGTAATGATAAGACTGTTACAAAGGTTGGTCTGGAAGGCGCCTATGACAGGTATCTCAGGGGGGTGAAAGGTATCAGAATTGAACAAAAAATACTCGGAAATGCATGGAAACCGGTCGATGACGTGAATGAAATTGAACCTGTTGATGGTGTCACACTTATAACTACACTGGATATTAATATACAGGATGTAGCTGAGAATGCACTTATGAAACAACTTAGTATGCATGATGCTGAGCATGGTTGTGCAATTTTAATGGAAGTTGAAACAGGTGAGATAAAAGCGATATCAAATTTAACACGACGATCTGATGGCAGTTATTATGAAGGCTATAATTACGCAATTGGTGAAAGTATTGAACCGGGATCGACTTTCAAACTCGCTTCCATAATCGTTGCTCTTGAAGATGGCCTCATCGATTTGAATGATAGTATCAATACAGGAAAAGGTTTAATTAAATATTATGATTTACAAATGAGGGATACAAGACCTCATGGAACAATTACTGTCCAACAGGCTTTTGAAATTTCTTCAAATGTTGGTATCTCAAAAATTATTGTCGAAAATTATAAAAATAATCCTGTGAAATTTGTTGACAGACTTTACCGGATGAATTTGAATGAAAAATTAAATATTGAAATTAAAGGCGAAGAAAAACCATTGATTAAATATCCTGGCGATCCCATGTGGTCAGGTGTTACTTTGCCACAAATGTCTATAGGATATGAAGTAAAATTTTCTCCTCTGCAGATTTTGTCTTTTTATAACGCTGTTGCAAATAACGGTAAAATGGTAAGACCAAAATTTGCGAAATATTTAAGGTATCATGGTGATACAATAAAGGAATTTCAAACCGAAGTTATCAATCCATCTATTTGCTCTAAACAAACTTTAGAAAAAGTCCAGATAATACTTGAGGGCGTTGTTGAAAGAGGAACTGCAAGAAATATAAAAAATCCTCAGTATAAAATTGCTGGCAAAACAGGCACTGCCCAGATTGCCAAAGGGAGTTCCGGATATGGTCAAAAAAAGATATATCTTGCTTCTTTTGTAGGATATTTTCCAGCAGATAATCCAAAATATTCCTGCATTGTTGTTGTTAATTCTCCTTCAAAAGATGTTTATTATGGAAATATAGTTGCAGGACCTGTTTTCAAGGAAATTGCAGACAAAGTTTATTCCACAAATCTCGAATTGCACGAATCATTGCATAAACCGGCAATTGATGCTGATATTCCAATTTGTAGCAACTCATCCAAAGAGGATTTGGTGAAAACTCTGAAAGCTTTAAACATTAGTAGTGTTAAAGATAAATCATCAGGAGCATGGGTTAAAACATTTTATCAGGACTCAATGCTCTATTTATTGGATAATAGAATTAGTATCAATACAATGCCTTGCGTAAGAGGTATGTGTTTGAAAGATGCTATTTATATTTTAGAAAATAAAGGACTCACGGTTAAAGCTGTTGGTCGTGGAAAGGTAAAAAAGCAAATACCTGCTGAAGGATCATTTTACAAAAAAGGAAACGAAGTAGTAATTGAATTAAGTTAATTTGAAAATACTAAATCAAATATTAAAAAAAATTAGTTACTCAGGGAAAAAAGGAAATTCCGAAATTTCGGTTTCTAAAATTTCTTTTGATTCCCGATCTGTCGAAGTTAATGATTTGTTTGTCGCAATTTCAGGTACTTCAGCAGATGGTCATAAATATATTGATCAAGCATTATCTCGAGGAGCCGGATCGATTGTGTGTGAACATTACCCTGAAAAAATAAATCCAGATGTTTGTTATGTTCTGGTTGATGATTCAAGCAATGCTTTGGCAGAAATCTCTTCTGCTTTTTATGATGATCCTTCTGAAAAACTAAAATTGATTGGTGTTACCGGAACAAATGGAAAAACAAGTATTGCAACATTATTATTCAGATTGACAAAAAATCTTGGATACCGATGTGGCTTGCTGTCAACTGTTGAAAATTATATCAATGAAAAAGTAATAGATGCAACTCATACGACTCCTGACCCTGTACAAATTAATAACCTTTTGTACCAGATGGTTGAAGCCGGTTGTGATTATTGTTTCATGGAAGTCAGTTCTCACGCTATTGTTCAAAAACGAATTTCAGGGCTTTGTTTTGCCGGTGGAATATTTTCAAACCTTACACATGATCATCTGGATTATCATAAAACATTTGACAATTATTTACTTGCAAAACAAAAGTTTTTTGATATGCTTCCATCGCAAGCTTTTGCGCTATATAATTCAGACGACCGAAACGGAAAAATACTTGTACAAAATACAGTGGCAAAAAAAATAAGCTATTCTTTAAAATCATCGGCTGAATTTAAATGCAGAATTGTAGAAGCACATTTTGATGGTATGCTTTTGATTATAGAAGGAAAAGAAATATGGGTGAAGTTTATAGGAGTTTTTAATGCATATAATCTTCTTGCAGTATATTCTACAGCTATTTTATTAAATCATGATAAGGATGAAGTTTTGAAAATATTAAGTGAATTAATTCCCGTTAATGGGCGTTTCGAAAATATTAAATCCTTAAATAATATAACTGCAATAATTGATTATGCTCATACACCTGATGCATTAAAAAATGTTCTCGAAACAATAAATGAGATAAAAACAGGAAATGAACAAATTATTAGTGTTCTGGGGGCAGGAGGTAACAGGGATAAAACCAAAAGACCTGTAATGGGGAAAATAGCAGCTTTTTTAAGCAATAAAGTGATTTTAACTTCGGACAATCCCAGATTTGAAAAACCGGAAGATATTATAAGCCAAATGTATGAAGGAGTTGAAATTCCTGACAGAAAAAAAGTGTTACAAATTATTGATCGACGGGAAGCTATAAAGACCTCAGTTATGATATCCCAACCAGGAGATATAATTCTTGTAGCAGGCAAAGGGCATGAGAATTACCAGGAGGTAAATGGTAAAAAAACGCATTTTGATGATAAAGAAGAAATTATGAAAATTTTTAATGAAATAAAATAGAATGTTTTATTATTTATTTGAGTACTTAGATAAGTTAGATTTTCCTGGAGCAGGTGTATTTCAGTACATTTCATTCCGATCAGCAATGGCGGTTATTACTTCATTGGTGATATCAATGTTGTTGGGAAAAAAAATTATCAGATTTCTCCAAAAGAAACAAATAGGTGAAACAATCAGGGACTTAGGGCTTGAAGGTCAGCTTCAGAAAAAAGGCACACCTACAATGGGTGGGATAATTATTCTTATGGCGATTTTAATTCCTGTGTTACTGTTTGGTGATCTTTTAAATGTGTACGTAATTCTGATGATCATAACTACAATATGGTTAGGGTTTATTGGCTTTATTGATGATTACATTAAAGTGTTTAAAAAGAATAAGAAAGGTCTTTCCGGAAAATACAAAATAATTGGACAGATAATCTTAGGATTGATCATAGGTTTTGTTTTTTATTTCAGCGATGATGTAATGATACGGGAAAATGTCGTGGATGAACAAGGTGTAGAATTGACAGAATATGTTGAAAAAAATGACTGTATGGTTGAAGTAAATGTGACACGCGATATAAAATCAAATAAGACAACTATTCCTTTTGTTAAGAATAATGAATTTAATTATGAATCACTGGTTGGCTGGATGGGTGAAACCAGCAGAAGATGGGTGTGGATAGTATTTGTAATTGCTGTGGTAATTATCGTTACTGCTGTTTCCAACGGAGCAAATATGACGGATGGGCTTGATGGTCTTGCCGCTGGAACCTCGGCTGTAATCGGAGCAACTCTGGGAATACTTGCATATATCTCAGGTAACACAATATTCGCAGATTACCTTAATGTTATGTATATCCCTCATTCAGGCGAACTTGTAATTTTTGCAAGTGCGTTTATTGGTGCTATGATTGGTTTTATGTGGTACAACAGTTATCCTGCTCAGGTTTTCATGGGAGATACAGGTAGCCTTGCTTTAGGTGGAATAATTGCAGTATTTGCAATACTTATAAGAAAAGAGTTATTGATACCAATTTTGTGTGGAATATTTTTCGTCGAAAATATCTCTGTTTTATTACAAGTATCATATTTTAAATATACAAAAAGGAGATACGGAGAAGGACGTAGAATTTTTAAGATGGCCCCGTTACACCATCATTATCAGAAAAAAGGATATATAGAGCCGAAAATTGTAACCCGGTTTTGGATTGTTGCAATTATGCTTGCAGTAATAACAATAATTACATTAAAAGTAAGATAGTTCATGAGAAAGAAAATAGCAATATTGGGGGGAGGCGAAAGTGGTATTGGCTCTGCAATACTTGCTAAAAAGAATGGTTGTGAGGTGTTTTTGTCGGATAGTGGTACAATAAAAGATAAGTACAGACAAATACTTGAAGAAAATAAAATCAAATGGGAGGAAAATGGTCATTCAGAAAATGAAATATTAAATGCCACCGAAATAATTAAGAGCCCCGGTATTCCTGAAAATGTTCCCGCTCTGGTTAAAGCCAGACAACATTCTATTCCTGTTATTTCTGAAATTGAATATGCCGGACGATATACAAACGCCGTTAAAATATGTATTACAGGCAGTAATGGAAAAACAACAACAGCTTCTCTGATATATCACATTCTTAAAACTGCGGGATTAAATGTCGGATTGGCAGGTAATATCGGGGCAAGTTTTGCATTGCAGGTTGCAGAACAGAATTATGACTATTATGTTATTGAACTAAGTAGCTTTCAGCTTGATGGAGTGTTTGATTTCAAGGCTGAAATTGCAATATTGCTAAACATTACTCCTGATCATCTGGATAGATATGATTATAAGTTTCAAAATTATATTGATTCCAAGTTACGTGTAATTCAGAATCAGACAGAACTGGATTATTTTATTTATTGTTCAGACGATGAAGTTATCATTAAAGAACTTATGTCCAGAGAAGTAAATGCTCAGCAGTTGCCTTTTTCAT
>JBDRPR010000300.1:0-8125 GCA_043826845.1 Bacteroidota bacterium | reverse complement strand
TAAATCCTGACAGGAAATATTTATATGAGAGGATTAATCTGAGAGTTGATAAAATGTTATCAGATGGGTTAATTGCTGAGGCACAAAAAGTAATTGAATTTCGTAAATGTTATGCATTAAAAACGGTGGGTTACAGAGAGTTGTTTCAGTATTTTGATAATGAGATTTCTATCGATAAAGCCATCGAACTTATTAAAAGAAATACACGTCATTTTGCCCGAAGACAAATTACATGGTTTAACAAAGACAGAGAAATTAAATGGTATAATACTGGTGATATTAACAATATATTACCTCACATAAAAAAGATCATTAATCAAGAATAGATTTTTCGATTATTTTAGTAATAAAAAAATTGCAGGTTGCTTGTGCAAATCAGGCAAATTGTTTTTCCAATAAGCTACAGTTTTTGTTTTAATGAATTCATTTGATGTTGTTATATTAGCTGCAATACATAGCCTTGTACCGTGATAACAGGTTTTTACCAAATCTTCAAGTAATTGCATATTTCTATATGGTGTTTCAATAAAAATCTGTGTTTGTTTTTCTAATGATGATCTGGATTCAATTTGTTTTATCTTTCGGATCCTGTCCACCTGTTTTATAGGAAGATAACCAATAAATGCAAAATTTTGTCCGTTAAGACCTGATGCCATTAATGATAGTAGTATCGATGAAGGCCCTACCAAAGGGACAACGCAGATATTCATTTCATGAGCAATAGAAACTATTTCAGCACCCGGATCTGCTACTCCCGGAACTCCTGCTTCGGATATTATTCCCACAGAAAAACCATCTTTCAATGGTTTTAAAAATTCTGATAATTCATTTTTTTTAGTTTGTTTATTTAATACATAAAAAGTCAATTCATCAATTTGTATTCCTGAATCAATCTTTTTTAAAAAACGACGAACAGTTCTTTCATCCTCAACAATGTAGTGTTTAATAGATGCAATAATTTGATTAATATTTGCCGGTAAAACAGCATTGATTGATGATTCTCCCAAAAGATTCGGAATCAAGTAGAGTTTAGCATCCATATTAAAATTTTTTTGCTAAAAGTAAAAAATTTAAATGCAATTCAACGACAAATTTCAACATTTAAGGTAATTTTAGAAATTAATTAAGAATCTGTCTTGTGAAAATAACATTCTTAGGTACAGGTACTTCTCAGGGAGTTCCGGTAATTGCATGCGATTGTGAAGTATGTTGTTCTGACGATCCTAAAGATAAGCGATTGAGGTCTTCTGTGCTTGTTGAAGCAGAAAATCAAACTATACTGATTGATGCAGGACCTGATTTTCGTCAGCAAATGTTACGGGCTGGTGTTAATAATCTGGATGCTATAATGATAACACATGAACATAAAGATCATATTGCAGGACTAGACGATATACGTTCATTTAATTACAGGACAAAAAAAGCGATGCCGGTGTATTGCAATATTCGCGTTAAAAAAGCACTTGAAAGGGAATTTTTCTATGTTTTCAATAAGGAAAAATATCCTGGTATTCCTGAAATGGATATTAATATTATCAGAACTGAAGATTTTTATATAAATAATATTTGCATAAAACCTATTGAGGTGTTGCATTATCATTTGCCAGTACTAGCATTCAGAATTGAAGATTTTGCGTATGTGACCGATACCAATTTTATTCCCGAAAAGTCGATGGAAAAATTAATGGGATTGAAAATTTTAGTCATTAATGCTTTAAGGAAGAAAAAACACATTTCTCATTTCAATCTTGAAGAAGCTCTGGAAATAATAAAAATTTTAAAACCTGAAAAAGCCTATTTAAACCATATAAGTCACCTTTTAGGGCGTAACTCTGATACTGAAAAGGAATTGCCTGAAAATGTTTTTCTGGCATACGATGGATTGTATATTTCAGATAAATGATATAAAACGATCTTTTTGACAATGCCTTCAGGTACACATGATTGTGGCTTTCGATTTTCAATCGTTTCCTTTAAAAGAAAATATCACTTGTGCCGCATATCTGATATAGTATGATTTCTTACCTATGATTGTCGGTTGGAAAGGAGGTAAATTCCTTATACAATTAATTGCACGTTTATCTATTTCATCATTAAATCCACTTTCAATTTCAATATCTGAAAAGGTTCCGTCGGGATGAACAAGAAACTTAACAATGACACTTATCATAGTGTCTTTTAACATTATGCTGTCAGGAGAATTGTAATTAATTTTGATAAAATCAATATTTTGTTTCAGACTATCCACCAGAGGACTGTCAAAATCAAGTGTGTCTGTTTGAGCAGTAGCTGAATAAATATAAAATAATAAAAGAAAGAATAATATTAAGTGTTTCATTATAAGTTAAAATATTGTTATAATTTTTCAACTGTGACAATAAAAAGAACGATTATTAACTTCAAATTATTCTATTTCAACTCCATTTTTATAATATAATGTATTAATTAATTTACCACCTTTATCCCATTCTTTCCATCTATCTTCACGGTTGTCTTTTATATATTTACCTTCAATCTGAATTTGTCCGTTTGGGAACCAGCATGTCCATAATCCTGATCTTAACCCTGACAGGTAGTTGCCTTCGCACATTATTTCACCTGTTTCATACCATTCAATCCATTTTCCTGTTTTTTGTCCGTTTTTAAATGCTCCGGTTGCTGATTTATGTTCTTCGTCGTACCATTCGTTAAAAACTCCGTCTTCCTGACCGTTGATATAGTTTCCGGTCATTTTTTTCTGTCCGTTATCACCCCATAAGGTATATGTTCCATTCATTTTCCCATCAAGGTAAATTATTTCTTCTTTTTTTCTACCACTTTCATAATATATAGAAGAAGGACCATTTAACGCTCCGTCTTTATAAGATTCGTCGAGTTCCATTTTCCCATTTTCAAACCATGATTTAAATTTTCCATTTTCAAATCCTTCTTTATATTCTCCTTCAGATCTTTTTGTGCCGTTCTCATACCAGGAATCCCACAATCCATCTTTTTTCCCTACTAAATAATTGCCCTGAATTTTCTTATTCCCATTTGCATAGTATTCAGTCCAAAGTCCAGTTTTGACTCCACCAATGTAAACACCTTGTTCTTTTATTTTTCCATCAGAGTACCATTCAGAATACTGGCCTTCTTCTTTTCCATTTTTATATCCACATGATTTTTTCTTTTGCCCTGTTTTATAATAAGAGAAATATTCTCCAACAGGCAGTCCATCTGCATATTGTCCTTGTATTTTTATTTGACCATTGTTAAACCATGTAATATATTCACCTTGCAATTTGCCATCAATATATGATTCAACACTACTTTTCTGACGGTTTTTATACCAACTGTAAAAATTCCCTGTTTTTATGCCATTAACGTATGTCCCTTGGTAAGAAAGACGTCCATCGTCATACCAGCCCTTAACATCTCCGATTAAAATCCCATTGTCATATTTTTCCTCAGCTTTGATTTGTCCGTTGTCATACCACCATATCCAATCACCATCTTTAATATCCCAACGGTATGTACCTTCAGCAATTTTTTGTCCGCTTTTATTCAATTCTTCATAAATCTTATATTCAATTTCAGGGAGTTCTTTTCCGTTTGCATCCCAGGCTTTCCATTTCCCGTCTTTTCTATCGTTTTTATAATTTCCTTCCTGTGCTTTTTTCCCGTTATCGTGCCATAAAGTTGCCAGTCCGTTAATTTTCCCGTTTGAACAAGAGGCTTCAAATGATTTTATTCCGTTTGAATGCCATTCAGTTTGTGTCCCGACTTTATTCCCATTTTCATATATTACTTCAACCGCCTTATTTCCATTTGAATGCCAATTAGTCCAGGTGCTATTTTTTACATTGTTGATATATTCTCCCTCTTCTGATTTTTTACCGTTCGGAAAATAATTAGTCCAGATTCCTGTTTTTTTGCCATCCTTCATCGATCCTTCAGTCTTTTTCTCACCGTTTTCATACCACCAGAACCACTTTCCCAATGCAATATCATTGAAATATTCTTCCTGAAACTGAATTTGACCATTTTCAAACCACCATATCCAGATACCATGTTTTTTACCATTCATGTATTTTGATACTTCCTTCTTTGTTTTATCCGGGTAATATAAGGTTACAGTTTTATATTCGTTTTTATTTATTTGATTGTTGTTTTCATCATATTCATACCAAATGCTGTCTTTGTATCCATTTTTATAATAGCCTTTTAATTTTACATTTTCGTTGTCATAATATTCAAAATAATCACCGTTTAACTGATCTGAATCATAAGTTTCACATTTTATTTTTTTTCCTTCGTTGTTATAATAGATTGATTGTCCCTGCAGTTTATTTTCGAAGTATCGCAATTCTTTTTGTTTTATTAAGCTTTCACTGTAATATGTCCATACATCATGCTTTAACCCGTCCTTTAATGTTCCTCTATATTTTATTGTTGCAGAAACTTTCCCTGATGCATTATCATATGTTTCAATTTTTTCAGTATAATTTCTTTGTTTTATTTCTTTTCCGGTGGGGTTCCATTCAGTCCATATACCGATTTTTCGGTCATCTTTATAATTCCCCTGTTCTTTAAAAGAACCGTGGGGATAATAATAACTTGCAAAACCTTCTTTTTTTCCGTTTTTAAAGTTTTCTTCCGATATTTTCATGCCGTCAATATCATATTCTAACCATATACTGGTCTTATATCCATTTTTAAATTTTCCTGAATATTTAATTTTCCCGTTTTCATATTTTCCTTCACATTTTCCGGAAAAAGGCGATCCGCTATTATTTGCAAATGCAATATCATTGCTGAAAGTTAATTCGTCAAGTGATATTTCCTGTGTAAAAGAGGACAAGGATGCAAAAATCAAAATCGAAAAAAATATTATTTTCATTTTATAAAAAAAATCATAGTGTTAAACATAACAAATATAAGTATTATTGAATTTTCTGACTGTAAAATTGTCTTGTGAATTATCCACAGTTATCAACATTTTTTTTTAACATTATACATAAAAAGGCTAATTTCGGAATTTAATAATGACAAGAAAGAGATCATATAAAATCACATTGTTTTTTATCGTTGTAGTAATTATTCTTTTTTGGAAAAGTCTGCCAGACCCTTTATTTAACGACGGTTATTCAACCGTATTGATTTCGGCGAAGGATGAGTTGCTTGGAGCATATATTGCAAATGACGGACAATGGAGATTCCCTGAAATCGATACTGTCCCTGAAAAATTTGCTATTGCAATTACAACTTTTGAAGATAAAAGGTTTTATTATCATGGTGGCATTGATCCTTTTGCTTTAATCAGAGCATTAATAATAAATATTTCAACAGGAAACAGAGTGAGCGGGGCAAGTACACTTACTATGCAGGTTATCAGGCTCAGTCGAAAAGGTAAATCAAGAACAATTAAGGAGAAAATCATTGAAATGTATCTTGCATTCAGACTGGAATGCTCATCTAGTAAAGAAGAAATACTGAGTTTATATGCTTCTCATGCTCCATTCGGTGGGAATGTCGTTGGGATTGAGGCGGCTGCCTGGCGTTATTTTGGTCGTACTCCAAATGAATTATCCTGGAGTGAAAGCTGTTTGATGGCTGTTTTACCAAACAGTCCAGCATTGATACATCCGGGAAAAAACAGAAAGGAATTGATAATTAAACGAAACAATTTACTTAAGAAGTTATTCAAGGAAGGAATAATAAGTATGGAAACATACCAGTTGTCTGTTATTGAACCTATTCCTGAAAAACCAAAAGCTTTCCCTCAATTAACTCCGCATTTGTTAATGCGCTATTATACTGAAAATAAAGGAAAAAACGTAGAATCAAAAATACGCACAACAATTGATTTAAATATACAGAAGAAAGCAGACTTTATTATCAGTGAAAAATATAAAGATTATTCAGGTAATGGTATTAACAATATGGCTGCATTAATTGTTGAAGTAGAAAGTGGTGAAGTGGTATCATATTCAGGGAATATTTCAAATTTTTCTTTGGAGAACAATGGTAATCACGTTGATATTATTACTTCAAACAGAAGTTCAGGAAGCATTCTGAAACCATTTTTATACGCTGCAATGTTAACCGATGGGGATATTTTACCAAATACACTTGTGCCTGATATTCCGACAAATATAGATGGTTATAATCCAAAAAACTATAATCTATCAAATGATGGAGCTGTTCCTGCAAAAAGGGCATTGGCAAGATCATTAAATATTCCTGCGGTAAGAATGTTGCGTGATTATGGCATACAAAAATTTATTCATGTTTTGCAGAAGGCAGGACTTACGAGCATTGATAAATCAGCCGATCATTATGGACTTTCACTTATTCTTGGTGGTTGTGAAGCAAATTTGTGGGATCTTTGTGGTGCATATGCATCTATGGCGAGATCTTTAAATCATTTTGCAGGGTTTTCTGGTCAATATAATTCATGTGATTATTTTCCGCCAGAATATATTTATGACAGAGAGAAACAGAAAAGGGGTGTTGATATTTGCAAATTTTCAGTTTTTAGTGCTTCTGCCATCTGGTTTACATTTAATGCAATGCTTGATGTTGAAAGACCAACAGATAAAAGTAATTGGGAGCAGTTTACATCCTCACGGAAAATAGCTTGGAAAACAGGAACAAGTTTCGGGTTCAGAGATGGCTGGGCAATTGGTATTACACCTGATTATGTTATCGGAGTTTGGGTAGGTAATGCTGATGGAGAGGGGAGACCAAATCTTACAGGTTTGACTACTGCTGCTCCTGTTTTGTTTGAACTCTTTGAAATTTTGCCTGTCAGAAAATCATGGTTTGATCCACCGTATGATGATATGGAAAAAGTTGCAGTTTGTAAGCGCAGCGGTTATTTAGCTTCTGAAATCTGTGATGAAGTTGATACTTTATTTATACCTGTAAACGGACTCAGATTTAAAAAATGCCCTTATCATCAAATAGTACATTTGGATCAAAGTGAAAAATATAGAGTACACAGCGATTGTGAAGAACCATCGAATATGATTCATATACCTTGGTTTGTTCTACCTCCTGCAATGGAATGGTATTTCAAATCAAAAAATTCATTCTATAAATCTTTACCCCCATACAGACCTGATTGCATTGAAACAATGAAGCCAAATAATACAAAATCAATGGAAATTATTTATCCAAAAGATCCGACAAAAATTTATGTGCCTATCGAACTGAATGAAAATGTAGGTAAAACAGTTTTTGAAGTTGCTCACAGAAATCCCAACACAACAATATATTGGCATATTGATGATGAATATATCGGAGAGACAAAAAGTTTTCACCAAATGGCAGTATCTCCTTCAAAAGGCAAACATGTATTAACCCTTTTGGATGAAAATGGAGAAAAAGTGACTCAGATATTTGAAATTATCAGCAAAAGTCAGGAGAATGAAAAAAAATAAGAAAAGAATGCAGCACTTTAAAAATACATTCGTCATTAACTTAGAATATAATTCAGGTTTGCAAGTAGTATATCAAAATATTCATCAGAATTTGATTGAGAAATGTTGTAAAAATGATACAACTGCACAATACGAAGTATATAAATTATATTATAAAGCTATGTATAATACGAGTTTAAGAATAATTAACAATAGAATTGAAGCGGAAGACATTATGCAGGAAGCCTTTTTATCAGCTTTTCAGAAAATATCTACATACAAGGGAGAAGTGAGTTTTGGAGCATGGTTGAAAAAGATAGTTGTTAATCAATCTCTGGATTTCTTAAAAAAACGAAAAATCGATCTGGTATCTATGGAAGAAAGACCAGTAGAAATAAAGGAAGAGATTGAGGAACTATATCTGGAAGAGCAACAGCAAGAAATTAGAAAAGTTAAAGAAACAATTAACGAACTGCCGGATGGATATAGAATTATATTATCTCTATATTTACTTGAAGGTTATGATCATGAGGAGATTGGAGAAATTTTGAATATTTCAGGTTCAACTTCACGATCGCAATTTACCAGAGCAAAAAGGAAACTTGTCGAATTGTTAGAATCAAAAAAAGTGAAAATATGAAGGAAACAGAAAAAATTATTATTGAAAACTGGGACGAATTTAATAGTCAGGAACCGGAATTCGGGCACTTTGAACGATTTCA
>JBDRPR010000299.1:0-6698 GCA_043826845.1 Bacteroidota bacterium | reverse complement strand
TGTTTTAACGGGTTGGATGGCTCATAAAAATGGAGTACTCCCTTACATGGCAGCGATTCTCCCCCTACAGTCGGTGATCTGGATAATGATGGAAAACCTGAAATTCTTCATGGAAATTTCGGAGGATATGTTACTTGCCTAAATGGTGAGGATGGAAGCATTGCCTGGGATCTAGCAGTAGATTTAAATTCTTGGATTCAAACCGAACCAATTATTCTTGATGCTGATAATGACGGACAGCTTGATTTTATTGTCGGGAACTGGAGTTTCGGAACAAATCATAAATTATGGTGTTTTAGGGGAAATGATCACCAACAACTATGGGAAAGCGATTTACCATCAGATTATATTTATCATGGGGCATCATTTGCTGATATTGATAATGACGGTTATCAGGAAATTGCTGTTGGAGATTACAGTGGGAATCTTATGGTTTTAAATGCAGAAGACGGCAGTCTGAAATGGGATTATTCCTTTGCTTCTCCATTTTATATCGGGTCTCCGACTTCAATGGGCGATATTAACAATGACGGATTATATGAAATTGTCTTTTTCGACGGTGATCATCTGGGTGTGCTTGATAATACCGGAGGTTTATTATGGGATTTCTACATTCCGTCATATGGATCAGCATTCAGAGGAGCAGCATTGTCTGATGTTAATAATGATGACACTCTTGATATTGTTTTTGGAACCAGCCTTGGGATTGTCTATGCACTTCATGGTAATACAGGCAACCAAATCTGGAATATTGATCTGGCTGCGATATACGGAGGGACTTATGATATTGACCATGCTCCTGTTATTTCTGATTTTGATGGAGATGGTAGTCTTGATTTTTTTCTTGTTGGTGGCTATACAGATTATCCTGATGTGTCAAATAATTATGGAAGAGGATATGCTGTGTCAATGGATGGATATGGTGGACCAGACTGGTTGATGTTCAGAAGAGATTCAGTAAGAAGTGCAAGAGTTCCTCTTGATTCATCAATTGTATTTAATAATATGCATACAGCAGGTAGCTTTAATATAGAAATATTTCCAAATCCCTTTATCAATAGTTTGACTATTGAATATAAGGTGTATGAAAAAAGCAATATAAATATTTCAATTTTTGATATCAGCGGTAAAAAAATCTCTTGTATTACAGATGAAATAAAGGATCAGGGAAGTTATATTTATAAAACAGATCGAAGCACATTAGATATACACGGATCAGGAGTGTATTTTATTAAAATAAAATCAGATAGTGAGCAAATTACAAAAAAAATATTTCTCATGAATTAATCAGATAGCATCTCATTGCTTTTTTTAGCACCATAAGATTTTAATAAAGAAATAACTTCAGGAGAGGTTGCATGATCAAGAACAGATCTAGCGTTTATATTAACCGAATTAACATCTGCACCTTTATCTATTAGAAATTCAATCATTTTTATGTCACCATTCTTTGATGCCCATGCAAGAGATGACATTCCGGTAATATCTTTATGATTTACATCTGCATCTTTAGTTATCAAATAGTTAGCTATTTCCATCTGATTATGTTGCACAGCAATCTGAAATGGAGTAGATCCGGTATTGACTGTAAGATTTACCTCAGCCCCCTGATCAATCAAAAACATCACAACCTCTATGTGCCCGTATTTACTTGCATATGCCAACGCTGTCCACCGGCCTTTATTTTTAACATCAATATTTACTACTTTTTTTACAAAATTTTCAACCTTTTCAATATCACCCTTTGCAGCATAAGTTATAAACTTTTCTTCATTTTTTGTAACTTGTGAAAAAGATTGAAAATATACTAATGACAGAATTAGAAAAAAAATTATATTTTTAATAAAATTGAACATATGTTAATATTGTACGAAGTAAATCTGGTTTTGTTGTACTGATAAAATCAAGTTTTTATCACTGTTTTTAACTGAGAAAATAATTTTATAATCCTGATTTTCTTATATTTAATCAATTATTAACTAATAGTTAAAAAAAATTGTTTGTACATTCAATTTTCAATGTATCTTTGTTTCCTCAAAAAATAAATTAACCTAATATTTATGTCCTGACGAAGATGAATATTTTTGTTAGTAATTTGCTTCACGAGGAGGCTTGTGTTGTAAATAACCTTTCCAAGGGATTGGTTATTGGTAATCGGATACCTAAAGATTACTTTATTACTAGTGGTACTGGGGAAAGCGATATTGCAGTACATGCCGGATCCTACCATTTAGCCCTAAGAAATGCAGGCATTGAGAAAGCCAACATAATGACTTACTCTTCTATAATGCCTGGAGTTGCAAACCAAGTAAAAAAGCCCGAACGATACACCCATGGCGCAGTAATGGAGACCATTATGGCAGTCGCTAATGGATGTGCCGGTGATATAACGACCGCGGGCATTATATACGGGTGGTTATATGATCGCTTTAGTGGTAATAAATATGGCGGTTTGGTTTGCGAACACAATGGAAATTATTCGGTTGATGAGCTTGAATATCGTTTACATGCCAGTTTGAATGAATTATATACAAACGGTTTCAATGAGGAATTCGAAATGCGTGAAAAAATAATTATGAAGGAATCTTTTATTCCTGAAAAGAAATATGGCACAGCACTGGTCGCAATATGTTTTACCAGTTATATATACCCTATAATTGAACAGTAAAAGCCTTTTATAAGATGAATTTTGGCGGAATTCCTGAAGAATTTTCGAACTATGGAAATTCAAAAGTTGCTATTTTACCTGTTCCATATGATGTTTCCAGTACATGGATAAAAGGAGCTGACAAAGGTCCATATGCCATACTGGAAGCATCTGAAAATATGGAATTATTTGATATTGAAACGAATTTCGAGATATATCGAAAGGGCATTTTTACGGATAAAATGCTCGAAGGTCATAGTTCAATTGAAAAAACAGTTGTTGAAATTGAAAATACCCTGATTCAATATATCGATGATGGGAAATTTCCTGTTACAATTGGCGGGAATCATACTGTTAGTATTGGTGCCTTCAGGGCTTTCAGTAAAAAATTCTCTGATCTGACTATTGTTCAACTGGATGCTCATGCAGACCTCAGGCCTGAATATGAAGGAACAGCGCTGAATCACGCATGTGTTATGGCTCGTGCAAAAGAACTATGCTCTGTTGTTCAGATTGGAATTAGAAGTTTGAGTGTTGAAGAATCAGATTTTTACGACCCTGACCGAATGTTTTTTGCTCATAAAATACTTTCAGATTCCAGTTGGAAAGAGAAAGCACTTGATTTGATGAGCAAAAATGTCTATCTTACAATCGATCTGGATGTTTTTGATCCGTCAATAATGCCATCTACCGGAACACCGGAACCCGGAGGACTTTTTTATTATGATGTACTGAATTTCATTAAGAGTATAATGATAAATAACAATTTAGTTGGTTTTGACGTAGTAGAATTATGTCCGAATAAAATTAATAAATCACCGGATTTTATGGCAGCAAAATTGATTTATCAAATACTAAGTAATCGCTTTAAAAAATAAATAATCATGCAAAAAAAAGAACTTCTGAAAGATGAAGTAAAACATATTGATATAAAAAGTTTTGACTCCTCTCCTATTATTAATGCTATGAGAGATATGTCTTTTACATCAAGAGATACGGCGGCTGCGACCGATATTTTCATGAGAATGGTAAATGATGATAAGTGTACAAATTTTTTAACAATTGCCGGTAGTACAAGCGCAGGAGGTTGCATGCAGATTTATGTTGATATGATAAAAAATAATATGATTGATGTAATTGTTGCCACAGGTGCTGCTATAGTTGACATGGATTTTTTCGAAGCACTTGGATTTAAGCACTATAAAGGAACATCAGATATTTCAGACAAACTACTTCGCGAACTATACATAGACAGAATTTATGATACTTATATTGATGAAGAATCTCTTCAGGCATGTGATTCAACAATAAAAAAAATTGCAGACAAGCTTGAAAAAAGACCTTATTCTTCTCGTGAGTTCATTAGCGAAATGGGGAAATATCTGGTTGAAAATTCAGTTAAGAAAGAGTCGCTGATTCAGGTTGCATATGAAAATAATGTGCCTATTTTTTGTCCTGCTTTTACTGACAGCAGTGCAGGATTTGGTTTAGTTATGCACCAATGGGAAAATCCTGAAAAACATCTTTCAATTGACTCAGTTAAAGATTTTCTGGAATTGACAAAAATCAAGATGGAAGCTGATATCAGTGGATTATTTATGATAGGTGGAGGAGTTCCTAAAAATTTCACACAGGATACGGTTGTATGTGCAGAAATACTTGGCAAAGATGTACCAATGCATAAATATGCAGTTCAGATTACAGTTGCTGATGTAAGGGACGGTGCTTGCAGTTCATCAACACTTAAAGAAGCCTCATCATGGGGAAAGGTTGATACAATATTTGAACAAATGGTCTATTCTGAAGCAACAGTTGTTTTACCATTAATAACCAGTTATATATACCATAATTCAGATTGGAAAAATAGAAAAAGAAGAAACTGGTCTAAATTATTTTGAAATTATAGGCTATTAAATTGTTTTTTATCATGGACTTAAAAGGAAAAGACAAAAAGAAAACCATTAAAAAGCCATTGCACGAAGATGGCGAATCAAAAAGAATTAAATTACCAAAAAAAGAAAAAAGATCAAAGAAACCATCAATCTTTGATGACTTTGATGAATTCGAAGATTTCAACGAAAACGACTTTGATCCATTTTCTGAAAACGATGAAGACGAAGAAGATAACTAAATGTACTATTTTGTTTATCCTGATGTTTAATTTATAAGTATTTTTGTAAAAAAACTTATATGAACGATCTGGATTTTACACTTTATGAGGATGAAATTCCAAAAGTTTTCAAGTCTTTTATCAGCGAAGAATTATTCACTCATTGCATAAATTGTGGTAAATATTTGCTTGATCAGGATGTTCATTATCTGATTGAAAAGGCAATTTATCAGGGAAATGTCGAGTTTGAGCATGCAATATGCATTGATTGTGCCACTGAAATGAGGGGATATATGTCTGAAGAATCAACTAAAGCAATAAATGATTTCTTTGAAAAAAATTTCAACCAGATTGAGAGAATGCAAAAATTATTTTCTGAAAATGAATCTCCTTCTTTAGAAAAATGGATGGAAAAATGTGCCATCAGCCATCAGCCCATCGAAAATTTATCTGAATATCAAATTTTCGCACATTGCAATGGTACAAAACTAATTTATTCAGTTATGCCATTTATAATCAGTGGAGAAATTACTGAAAAACTCTCCGAACTGCTTTCAAAAAAAACAAGGGAAGAACTGGATGATTATATGGAAAAACATTTTGATCTTCCACCTGAAATGAAAGAAATATTTATACGGAAAAAAATACTAATTCATTGAACAGTGCCTAAAGTACTTAAAGTGTCTAAAGTTATATAAAAAGAACTTTTATTGCGAATTTCTTACTTTCAATCTATTCTGTTTCAGTCCATTTCAAAGGACCTCCACAATCTATTTCCATTATCACAATTTTATTATCAGAATAGATATTTGTCAGAATATTTTTTATGCTATCCCAATTATTTTCTGCATGTTCGCATAAATAGTATAAAACTGTTATTGTAGTATCGGTTTTTATTGAATACACGGGAGGTGACTTTACATATTTTCTGTTTATTCCAATCCTGTTTTCATTATCTTCACCAATTGTTTTAATCCATTCAGAAAATACTTTTTCACAAACCCTACTATTTTCATATACATATTCGTACAATTCGCATTTAGGGTATATATTACTTACATCTCCATAATCGATAGTGGAAAGTTTTTTTAATTCAAAAGATGTTTTTTTCAAAAATTCTGATTTATCAAGATAATAAAATCGTGTTAATCCTGAATCTTTTATGACAGAATAGTTGCTTAAGATTTTAATAACATATTCCTTAAAATTCTTATTATCAGTAACAACTTCATGTAAACGGGCATTTTCCCTTAATGAATCAGTCAATTCAAATAATTCATTTGTTTCAACATCCTGAATATTATGTTTACATGAAACCACAGCAACTATTATAAGAAGGTAAATGATAATAAATTTTTTCATGTTTAAAATTAATGCTATTTTTGAATATAAACATATAAAAAAAACAAACATGAAGAATTTAATTTATATCGCATTTGCTTTGATCATGGCTGCTTTTCTTTCTTACTGCAAATCAAATAACGGTGGAGAAAATGATAGCACGGCAGATTCAACTGTAAATGTTGTGGAAGAATCATTTTTATCACCTGATGATGTTGATTTAAATAATCCAATCCCTGTTGCTCAGTTGAAAGAAGTTGTCCTGGCATGGAACGGAAAAGAAGTAACAATTGCAGGATATTGTGATTTTTTCTTTGACAATGGAGCAATAGGTGAAAAAGTTTCATTGAAAAATCATCCTGATTCGACCAGAAAAATGGTTGAATGCACTATGAAACAAAATTATACTGAAGAATTTGAAAAAACTGTTCCAGTAGTTATCAAAGGGAAAATTGATCGTGATTTTTTCGGAACGATAATTATGACAGATTGTGAATTAATAAGTAAAAACGAACCACTTGTTTCCGTTGGTAAAATAAATCCTTTGAACATTACACAAAAACCTATTCCTGTTAATGATTTTTTTAATGCCTTTTATGG
>JBDRPR010000298.1:0-13585 GCA_043826845.1 Bacteroidota bacterium | reverse complement strand
AATTTAAATTGAGAACAACTATCATAGACGCCCACCCTCTCCCTCATACATGCATCACAGGCCATGTCATTCCGAATGAAACGTAGTGAAATGAGGAATCTTAAAAAATGTAAATATGTTATTTTGCGTAACATCAGTTATAAGATATGTTTTGTATTACAAATAGTTCGGTGCTCTGCACCTTGCATAATTATAAACATACCTGTGAATACGGGTATCTACCTGAAAACGTCATTGCGAGGGCGTAACCCGAAGCAATCTTTAGCTCGATGAAGTCAATCGCTATAAACTGAGCGGTTGAATTAATAGCTTTTTTCGTGTTTTTTATCCAATGAATTTTGCTCCGGCAATGGCAACACCGATTCCTAAAATTGCCGAAAAAATAATTATGGGTATTATTGCTTTTTTATCTTTAGCAGCTACAATTATCATAACCGGAACGGTTGCCAGTTCGCCTATTATCAATCCCTTGAGCCAAGGCTGAATATCCCATTTTACAAATGGAATTATCAATCCTAATACTACCCAATGGACAAATGCCGACCAATTTGCAGTTTTATCCAATTTTTGAATTATCATCGGGGTAACATCAATCACTCCGGCTGCAATACCAATAATCAGCGCAATAAAAAGATCGTTCATAATCAACTGGTTTTATTTCAAAAATACAAAAAATTTCTTTTCTCTAATATAATCTGACAAACTCAAAACCATTTTTTGTCCATTCGAGAAAGCGAATAAAATCGGGAAAAGCAACAGTTAGTGTTGCAGTATTGATATTTGGATGAAAACTAATTCTTTCTGCACTTTGCAGATTTTCGTCAATAAACAGATACACGTGATGGGTTATGTCATTTATCAGACCAAAAGGAGAGACAGATCCGGGATTAATTGCAAGGTATTTCATCATACGTTGTTCTGATGCAAATGTCAGTTTTCCCTGTCTTAATATTTTTTCGAGATCGTGAATTGACATATCCTGATTATGATCAAGAATTACCAGATAATGTTTATTTCCTTTATGATTTCTGAAAAATAAATTTTTACAATGTCTGGCATCAAGATCTTTCCAGTATTTTTTTGCAATTTCAATTGTAGGAGCAGGAGGGTGCTCATCATAGCTAAAATCAATTTTCAGATCATTAAGTATTTTATATAAATGCGGATCCCCATTCATGGTTTAGTTTTTCAGGATTTTAAATTCAACGCGACGGTTCAGCATTCTGCCTTCTTCTGTTTCGTTTGTTTCTACAGGCATTGTCTCACCATATCCTTTTGAAGTTATCCTATCGTCTTTTATTCCTTTTTTAAGGATATACTTTCTGACAGATGCAGCACGATCTTTTGATAAATTCATGTTATAATCATCGGCGCCTTCGCTACTCGTATGTCCGGCAATTTCAATTTCCACAGTTGAATTATTTTTTAAATAATCGTAAAGTTTATCCAATTCGGGAAATGATTCAGACAGTAATTCAGCAGAAGCTTTTTTGAAATAAATATTATTCAGCTTAACAGATTGTCCTACACGCAATTTATTTAATTCAAAATCTTTTTCTATTGTATTTGAATTGTAATCATAAAATTTAATTGTTTCTTCTTTTGTTTCGTAACCAAATGCTTCTATTTTAAATTTATATTCCGATGCTTTCGGTAATTTAAGATCATATAATCCGGCCACATTCAGTTTGTTTATTACATCGGTTTCAATTCCATAATTATCTTTTTTAGTGACTGAGATTATTGCATTTATATGATTACGGGTAATTGAGTCAACAATATTTCCTTTGATTGTAATATCGGTTATTTCAGGAACAATTTCTTTTATCGGTTTTTCCTTTTTTTCAAATTTTACCCTGCTGGGATTTATCAATATCTGAAAAACAATTCCCACATTTCCTCCCGATGATTTCAATGAATCCCGTGTCTCGAAATCTGTCCAGTTGTTTGGAATAGCATCATCCAGACTTGAAAAATCCTGATTTTTCCAATTCATCTGCCAATAAGTATTTATTGCAAAAGATATTGGTATTTTATCGAAAGGGGTACAAATAAATTTCAAAGTCGGAGAAAACATTGAGAAATTTCCTCGACCGTTATCTATATTGAGTTCAGTCCAATCCAGATCCTCATCAACATATTTCACCCTTGTTAATAGTTTGGCTTTAATAAAATCCATATGTCCACCTGCAAAAACCTCAGTCCTTATCACATCCAGATTTGAGATTTTATAAAAATACCCTAACCCGAAAGTGCGTGTCTTAAATGCAATTTCGCGCGTTGCATAAGGAACGAATTCAGCAATATTTTCACCATATTTTCTTGTCCAGTTAATTTCAAAAAGATTATCATCGAGTCTGAATCCGAAAACAATATTATGGCCTTTTATTCCCTTTATATAATTCATTGGTTCAGTCAGGTTATATCCACTGCCATGAACAGAAGTACTGTTATATGCATCCACAAAGCGATTAATGCCTCGAAGAGCTGTATGGGAAAAATTATAACCTACACCGGCATAGCCTGACATAATATCAAATTGAGCAAATGATGTTTGAAGTGAACACACAAACAGAAAAATCCAAAGGGAACTTTTTTTCATCAATTATCATTTAAAATTCGAATTAAAAATATAATAAGATTTTAAAATCACAAAATTATTGTGAAAAATATTCGGAAAATGAGTCTGATATCTGGAAAGTTTCGCGAAGTTGCTTGAAGAAAAAGTAAACAAAAAGCCCATCCTGATAAAAGCCATGCAATGTCATTCCGAACGAAGTGAAGAATCATATTTATATTGCTTTTGCGTAACATCAGTTAGTAATTTATATATTCCGGCACTCTGTACCTTATTTTAATAATATCAGGAATCCTGACTTCCCGCAAAATTAAATTCTTTGATTTTGTCATAAAATTTGCAAAAAAAAGCAAATTTTCCGCCAAAATCAATCATAGACTTTTCTATACCCCGTGCTGCATTCGCTTCGCTCAATTGCACGGGGTTATAAATATTTGACTCCTACGGAGTCATAACGGAATTGTATTTTCATTTTGCGAAGAATGATTGCTTTTATCTGAATATCAAGTACCAGATTGGGAGTCCTGAATATATATATAGAATTACAAATAGCTACGGTGCTTTGTCCCTCTCATGGCCCGCTATTTGTTCAGGCTTGCGCTCTTTTATTACAAAAATGATTTTTATTTGATGTAGCATCATTATGTTTTTGTAGATTTTCGGGGGAAGTTCCGTCAGGGAGGTACTGGTAAGCGATGCAAAAGTCATGAACTACTAATGCTGAACAAAGTTCATAAATATCCATCATGACGACTAGCATCGCGTAGAAGGAACAACCCGTAGAAAACAAGAAAACATAATGTGGCTGCGAGTTTTTTCTTTTCCCCCGATAGCTATAAGGGACTTTTCTATTTTTGCAGAAAAAAAGAAAAGAACTTAATCATTAAACTGATTAAAAGGAAAATAACAATGATTGCTATATCGAACTCATGTTATTTAGGAATATAATGTGTTTCCACAACAATATCCCCAGGTTGCAGAATGTCTGTTACCCAAAGTTCTTTGCTTTTCAATTTTAAAATTTCAATAGTATCAACTAATGTTGCTCCAATTTTTTCAATTGAAGTTATCAGTTTTATATCCTCATAAAACTCCCATGATCCTAAATCAGTAAAAACATTACCTCCTACGGCTTTCGTCGATTGAAAATCTCCGTTTTTATCAAATTTAACTGAAAAACCTGAATACAATGAATCAGGCTGAGTAATTCCATCTTTGGTCACTATTTCTACTGCCCATTCACCTGCTATGCGGGAAGTTTTTGATTTAAAACTAAATTTTGGTCCCTCTTCGAATTTTCCACAATTTGTCAGAAAAAAGAATCCTGAAACAATAACACATAATGCAGCTTTATAAACAATTGGTTTAATAGTCATTTCATTTGGTTTAATTTTAATCATAAATAGTTTGTTTCTCAAAAGCTATCTGATTTGATTTGAGTTTATTGTAATAAACAAGAGCTTTCTGATTCTGTTTTAAGGCAGTATAGAAAAAATACAGGTTGTAGCAAGCTTCAGGATTGTAGTTATTTATTTGGTATGCAGATTCAAAATATTTAATTGCCTGAAGCGTGTCTTTTAACAAAATATAATATTTGCCAAGATTTATAAATGGCAAAAATTCATTAGGTTTTTCATTTATAATGTCCAGATTCATTTTAATTGCCATTATGGTGTCGCCCATGTTAAAATGAGCATTTGCAAGTTCGCTTAAAGCTCTGACATTATCAGGTTCAAATTTTAAAAATTTTCGTATTATCCCAGCTGATTTTTCATATTCACCAAGTCTTTTATAACAATATGACAAATTCAGGTAAGATTCTTTAAATCCTGAATCAACGTTTAATGCCATATCAAAATATTTTATCGCATTGTTATAATCATGAAGGTACAGAGCATAGACGCTTCCCAATTTATTCATCGAAGATTTATATTCTGGATAAACATCAATAGCTTTTTTGAAATGTGTGACACATAATTGGAGAGTTTCAAACTGCTCTTTAGTCATTTTTGGATTTCTGGCAAGTTCAATAGAAACTTTTGTCGAAAGAGCAGATGCATACATATCGTTTGCTTTTGCCGAATTTTCCAGAAATTGTATATCATGTGAGAAAAGGGATATACGATCGTACCAGTTTTTATTTCTTGGTATGGCTAAACAGCTATAAATAAATAACAGTATGATAATCGGGATCAGTACTTTTCGTTTTTCATTTTTAGCCATTTCCAGATTCCTGTAATTAATTTTTGTGACATTATAAATAAAAATCACTACTATAATGCTGAATCCGAGAGAAGCGGCATAAAGAAACCTGTCTGCAATAATTCCTGCATTAGGTTTTACGAAATTGAGAAACATTGAAACAGATATGAGAAAAAACATTAAGGCAAAGATTACCGGACTTTTCTTCTTGAAGTTTTTAATAATCAGATAAATGAAAATTGCAATAAGAATAATTGATATATAAATTCCTGTATGTCCCCAATTTGTAATATCAATAGTATTGTATCCATAATAATACCTCATGGGATAAGGAACAATAATCAGTTTTATATAATAAAAAAACGATACCAATAAAGCAAGTAAACGATTTTCAAAAGTTTTGTGTGCAAATAGGGGATTTTCAAAAAAATCGGATTCCCGAATTGTTTCCTGAAGAAAGTTTTTTGGTAAAAACCGGACAATTAAAACAACAATAAATGCAGCCAGAAATACATAAAAAATTTGTTTAAAAGAAACTTTTCTGAAATAATAAATTGCAAGAGGAAATAATGCAAGAAAAGGCAGAGAGCTTAATTTAGAAAATAAAGATATTGCAAAAAATATTGGGCCTAATAATAAATGCAGATATTTGTTTTTGCCGTCAGTAAACTTAAAAAAACTCCTCATTGCAAGCAAAGCAAACAGTAATGATAAAATTTCATCGCGGTTCTTCAAACTTGCAACTACTTCAGTGTGCAACGGATGAGCTAAAAATAACATGGTTATCAGAAATGAAAAAAATACAGAATAGTTCCTGAAAAATGTTCTCAATATTACAAACAGCAATAAACCTGTAAGGATATAATAAATAATATTAAATAAATGGCTTATAGTCGGTTTTTTACCAAAAATCTCATATTCAAGAGCAAATGAAGCAATAACAACAGGTCTATAGCCAAAACTCATTTTATTATCTACTTTATAATGAGTTGTGAAGATTTCAGGAATTCCTTTAATACCTTTTTCAACTAAAGGATGGTTTTCAACAACCAAATCATCATCTAATGAATACTTATTATTTATCGTATTGCCGTATAAAACAAAAACGAATAAAATAATAATTATCTGATAAAGATATTTTTTTAAAAACCCATTTTCTTTCTCTTTCCTTTTTTTGTCTTTCATTTCTTGAATTTGTCGAATAATTCCAAATAATAATCAGCTTTTTCTTTGTTTCCTGTTTGATTAAAATACCTGTGCAATCCATACAATAAATTTGGATTTGATGGGACTAATTCTATGGCTTTTTCCCAATATTGAACTGCTTTCAGAGTATCCTGTAAAAATAGACAGAAATTTCCCGAATTGATATATGGCAAATCAGATAAAGTATCTATTTCTGCAATTTGCTGATTTAATTCTATTGCTTTTTTGGTATCTCCTGAATTAAAATACATATTGGAAAGCAATGAATATGCCTCTATGTTATCTTTTTCAATATCAATTACCTGCTCGTAATGCTTAATTGCTTTTTCGTTGTTTTTATTGCATTCATAAAGATATCCCAGGCTCAATAAAACATCAGCATTTGATGAATCTGTTTTAAGTGATTCGAGAAAATATTTTTCAGCAGTTTTATTGTCCTTATAATATGTAAAATAAATATTCCCCAGACTTTTATTTGCAATTGAGTACGCAGGATAAACTTCAAGCGCTTTTTTATAATGTGCTACAGTTTTATCTAATAAATATTTCTTTTCGCTATCAGAAAATCCTGTAGAATTTGCATTTAAATCTTCCATTAAAAATCCTGCATAAAGGACATTTGCTCTGGCAGATTTTTCAAGTTTATTGATATCATGATGCAACAATGTTGCCATATCTTTCCACTGACCGTTTCTGCTAATTGTTTTAATTGTGAAAGGAATAAGTATCAAAATAAAAACAACAATAAACCCTGTTGATACTTTTCCTGTTTTAATTTTAGGTTTCAGAAGTTTGCCTAATCCAAAAACAAGGAGAATACAAAAACCAAAAGAAGCAGTGTATGCCAGGCGTTCGGCAACAATTCCGGATACTGGAGCATAAATATTTGAAAACATTGAAATTGAAATCAGATAAAAAAGAATGCCGTATGAAATAATTTCCTTTTTCCTAAACATCAGAACTGCATAAACAAATAATGTAAGATGAACAATTAATGATATGATTACTTTATAATTGTACCATTCCGTAATTGACACTGTGTCAAAACCATAATAAAACAACAAAGGGTGCGGAAAGACCATTAAACTAAAATATTTATATAATGTCTGTAGTCCTAGAATTAATGCAGCTAAAAAGCTATGAGTTATATACAAAGGATTTTCATAAAACTGCATGACTTTATCAACGGAAAATGATTGATTGATAAATTTACGCGTCATATAAAATGTCAGGAAAAGCAGAAATGCCACTAACAAAAGTTTATACAATTTCTCTTTTTTCAGAAAATAAATACTTAATGGAATGATCAGTATAAAAACCATTGCATTTTCTTTTGAAAGATATGCTATTATAAAAAACACCAATGCTATTGGAATATACCACCATTTTTTTACATCAAAATATCTGATTATGCAAAACATTGAACTCAATGAGAAAAGTAAAGACAATAATTCCTCCCTGTTTTTAAGACTGGCAACAACCTCGGTATGTAATGGATGCGATAGGAATAGCAAAACAGTTAAAAATGGCAACCAGATGGAATAAGCGGGAAAAAGCTTTTTAATCAGGTAAAATAAAAACAGACCGGTGAGTGCATAAAGTAAAATATTTATAAAATGACTGATTCCGGGATCTTCCCCGAATAATGCATATTCGACTGCAAATGTAGAAATTGCAACCGGCCGGTATCCGTATGTTCTGCCTTCACCTTCAGAATAACTGGTAGAGAAAATTTCAGGAATGCCCTTAAAGCCTTTGGCAACTTTTTCGTTTTTAAATGCAACAAAGTTATCATCAAGACTATAGCTGTGAGTTAATGTATTTCCGTAAAGGATAAATGAAAAAAGAATGATGAAAAGTTTCAGATAATTATTTAATCCAAACTTGCCACGGTTTGTTTTTTTATTCTTATTTGTTGATTTTGCAGGCATTAATCAGAAATAGATAATATTCAATTACGCCCTAAAATTAAAAGATTTTTTATTACCCCATCTTCCTTATATAAATAAATCCATCGCTATTGATGTATGGCGCAGACAGAAAAGCAATTATAGTCTATGAAACACAGTCTCATTAGACAATTATAGATTCCGTTTTGATATAAAGAGTATGTAGTGAACCTAGTTGTTTTTTGAAAATTGTTCAGAAAAAGATGGGATGTTTTGAGGCAATCCAACTCTCATAAAATATCTTGCAAATGCCTGAGATAAATGTTCACGATAAGGAGGCAATAAACGTAAACAATTTTTAGAATTCTTTAAATGTAATTTTATTGAAGAAATATGGATTCCGAAAATATCTTTAAATACAACAACAATAGGTTCTTTTAAAATAGAATCCTTGTCAACCATCAATAAATGATATGCAGGTAGTGCACCTTTTTTTAAATCCTCCCACAGTTTTGGTTGTCCCTTTTTACTTTTAACCGAATCATCTGCATTATTAATAAATTCACTCCACGAGTAAAAAGGACATACTAAGACAATATTAACCTTATCATTGTCTAAATCACAGGACTGAGTCATAACAACAACATTGTATTCGTCGATTTCAATTTCGGGAGTACCGCCATTTTTATAGTTTGATGGAGGTTTTACCACAGGGCAATTAAAAACTAAATCGCCTTGCATTAATCTTACAGAATCAGATTGATCAAATATTTCATACCATTGGTAATCCATAACTACAAATAATCGTTATAGGATTGGAATTTATGAGTACCCTTATGTACAGAAGCTATTTTAACCTTTAATTTGTACGATTTGACAGGAAATGGTTTAAATGAAAATTCCTTTTCTTCAGGTTCAGAGACATCCTCATTGCTGATGAAAACAGGTTTTGCAATTTGTGCATCTTTCATTCTAAATTGGGTATATATTGGAATGTTTATAAAACCGTTATTATTACCAAAATCAATTAAAATTATACTGCTACCGTGTAATGAGAAATCACCAACAGAAAAAGTTTTTTTGTGACTATAAGATCTATTTATTTTTGAAAAAGTAGTACCAGTAAAAATATCATCTCCCCGATTACGGTTAATTAAATTGCCGTATGCGGAAGATTTTTGATATGGAGTACAAGTGGGTGTCATATAAATTGAAAAAAATTATTTAAAACTATCGTACATTTTACCTTTTGTCATTTCTTTGAATGTATTGCTTACATAATCATGTGCATTATTTAGCCATTTAGAAAATATTACCAAATCAGGAATATTATGTTGGGAAGATAGTGTTGTATCAAATATTATTCCTGACTGACGTTTAGAATTATTGCCTCTGATTATACGGATACTGAAATCCCCGAATTTCGTATTATAGAAAAAACCAAGATTAACAGAAGAAGGATTCCCTGATTCTTTGATGAATGATTGATTTAATTTAATATGAAAAAATTCAGATAAATATTTATTTACATCCTCGTTTTTAAAATTGAATGGGAAAAAATCAAAGTATTTCAGAGAAAGTGTTACATGCTCGGATTCACCAAATTTATATAATTCAATAAGGTTCATAAAAGCCTCACTACACCAATTTTTATAATCTTCCCATATGTATTTATCGTCGATTGTATTAACTGTAAGAATGCCAGGCCCAACCTGAATCAGAGGATATGAATTTTTTCTTACACGAAAACGATGAGCAGGCACATTTTTATACAAGTCAATAGGAACTTCAGGGGGAATTAACATTTCACGATATGGATACTTATCCCCTATTTTAGCAAATAAGTCACCATGAAGATACTGACACTTTGTTAAATCTTCATTAGAATTAAGCTGCCATCGTACTTCAAAAATAACTTCTAATAATGGGGCGTTAAGTAACTTGCTCATAATTGAAAAAACAAATTTAATTTAATTTATTTGATATAAATCTTAAAATTCCTTAAAATTTAAAAAAATCTTTATTTAAAAACATATCCGACTTATAATCTAATTATTCCGCTTCTTTTTTCATCAAAACCAAATTAAAGTGTTATTAATCAAAATTATTGCACCACCATTTTATTAGTAACTACACTGTGTTCGGTTTGTATTTTCACCAAATAAATACCTTTAGAAAAATTGCTGACATCAAGCTCAATTGAGTTTTGATTTTTATATTTTTCAGAAAATATCAGTTTCCCCCGAATATCAAAAATGCCTACTTCAGTTTTATTGTTTAATTCTGAATTATCCCATTTAATTGATATTTTATCGTTTGTGGGATTGGGGTAAATATTAACAAATGATTCATTATATTTTATCTCTTCTATTATACTACCTCCACCATTTGATGTTTTTAAAATAGTGCCATTACCTCCCACAATATAACCTATATTCGAATCTATGAAATAAACTGAGTAAAGACCATTATTTGATTTGCTATTCATTGTAATCCAGTTATTACCACCATCTATCGTTTTTATTACTGTTCCCCCACCTACAACATACCCTGTATTACAGTTAAGGAAAAACACAGAATTCCAGTCTACTGTATAAACAGTTTCAGCAGACCAGGTTGTTCCAGCGTTAGTTGTTTTTAAAATTATTCCTTCCATCCCTACAGCAAAACCTGTAGTTAAATCAGCAAAATGAACTGAATACAAATGATTTGTTATTCCATAAAAAGGAGTCCATGTAATACCAGCATCAATTGTTTTCAAAATAGTACCATACCTTCCAACTGCATATCCAGTATTTGAATCTGTAAAATAAACAGAGAATAAATAATTGGATGTTCCACTAATTAACGAATCCCAGCTATTACCACCATCAATTGTTTTAATGATTTTCCCGTTACCTCCAACAGCATACCCTGTATTGACATCAGTATAAAAAACAGATTTTAAATCTACATCTGTACCACTTGTTTTTGTGATCCAATTATTCCCACCATCATATGTTGTCAGAATTGTTCCATTGTAACCTACTACCGTCCCATTATTGTAATCGGTAAAAAAAACTGAGGATAAATAATTTGAACCACTGCATGGCTGTATAAGCCAATTATTTCCCCCATCAATGGTTTTAAGAATTGTATCAGGGCATCCAACAGTATAACCAATATTTTCATCTTCAAAATGAACTGAAAATAATAGACTACTCGTTACTTTGGTTGATAATTCTACCCAATCCATCCCTGAGTTAGATGTTTTAAAAATTACCCCGGATTCACCGACAACATAGCCTGTATTTGAATCTGTAAAAAAAATTGAATTCAAGAACTTAGATGTATCAAAAAGTTGTGTCCATGTATTTCCACCATCAATAGTTTTAAAAATAGTTCCTGAACCTCCTGTCACATATCCGTTGTTTGGGTCAGTGAAATATATAGAACGTATTCCTAATCCTAACTCTTGAGATACCCATGAATTGCCGCTACTAATAGTTTTTAAAAAGTCTCCGCCACTGCTACCTGTATAACCAATATATGAATCAAGGAAAAAAACCGATAATAATTGTTGCGTACATGAAGAATACAAAGTTGTCCAACTTGCTCCTCCATCAATTGTTTTTAATATTATACCATCAACTCCAACTGTGAATCCGTTATTTGCATCAATAAAATATACAGAATGTAAAGAATAATTAGGAAGGATTATTTGTTGACTCCATGTGTACCCGCAATCAACTGTTTTTAAAATAGTGCCACCTTGTCCAACCACATACCCAATAGATATATCAACAAAAAAGACAGACTTAAAATTATTTAAATTTCCACTATTTATCTCTAACCAAGATATTCCACCGTCTGAAGTTTTAATAATTGTACCGTTTTCACCCACAGCAAATCCATTATTTGCATCAATGAAAAACACTGAGTTAAGTGTATTATATACTCCAGAAGATAAAACGACCCAATTATTACCAGCATCAGATGTTTTTATTATTGTGCCTTTTTCTCCAACTGAATAACCGATATCTGTTTCAGGAAAATAAACTGAATTCAAAGTATTCCCTTGTGGCAATGGATTTTGCCATGTCCATTGTGAAAAAGAAAATGATGCAACTAGTACAAGAAGAACTGAAAATTTTAGTTTTTTCATAAAATGATTTTTTCAATTGAACAATAAAAATAAGCAGAATATATTTGAAATCACTTTTTTTCGATACATTTTTTAAGCTACATCATTAATTATACTACTAACAACGTTACTATAATCATACATAATAAAAATCCTGTCACAAACACCTCTTATACTGCAATTTAATTTTTCCTCTTTTTGTTAATTTTTTTCAATAAAAATTTGGTTTCTGTTTTTTTCTAATTACCTTTATTGTGATAATAGACAATAACATATTGTAATAAGTAAAATTACAAGTGCTATTACACATATTTAACAAAGATGAAATAAACATAAAATTAAAAGGAGAGAAACTATGATTGAATATGCAGATTTGGATATGACAAGAGTATTGTACGGAGTACTATGTAAAGAAAAAGGTTGCTGGTGTCTTAGTTTGCGTTCTAAAATTGATAAAGAAAAAATTAGTAAAGAAAAAATTGCAGAATTTGAATGCAATAAGTGTGGAAAAACATTATAAATAAAATAAAATGAAAGAAATATATTTTAGGATTGAATTAGAAAAAATAATACAAAAACAAACAAAATGAAAAATGAAATAAAGAAGTTAAACAAATTAAAGCATAATTTTTTAGAGATATTAAATTCTCAATTTACTTATAACACAGAAATGGATGAAATTACAGACGATGAATATCAAAAGCAATATGAATTTTGTTTTAAAAAAGAGGAGATTGAAAAAAAATTAGGAATAAAGTATAAAGACATGATAAATATTAGTGTGGAACTAAAAGAATTTGGTTTAATAGATGATACATTTGGAAATTCAGCACAGGGAGAATTTAATGCTTTTACATTGACACAAAAAGGAATAATTGCATTTTCAAATAAATATTATTTAGATTTACACAAATCAAAAACTATAAGGTATTTTCAAAAGAATGAAAGTTGGCTTAAATATATTATTCCTTTTGTTGCTTATATTTTAGGAGGATTTATTGCTAAATACTTATTTTAATTAAAACTCAGAAAATTACACCAGAAGTGGGATAAGCACGTTATTTTTAAAGCTATAGATTGTATGAGATTAAACATAAAATTATAAGGAGAAGTATTATGAATGATTATGCATATCTTGATATGACAAGAGTATTGTATGGGGTACAATGTAAAGAAAAAGGTTGTAATAGTATTAGCTTGCGTTCTAAAATTGATAAAGAAAAAATCAGTGAAGAGAAAATTGCAGAATTTGAATGCAATAAGTGTGGAAAAACATTAGTCCTGACTATAGAAGAAATATTGAAAGGGGTATGGAGGTGCTAAAAGAGATAGAGTTATTAGAGATTCTAATAGAATTCAGGAATTAATATAATGAAGAGATAGAGCTATTAGAGATTCTAATAGAACTTAAGAGTTAATCAAGAAAGAGATAGAGCTATTGGAACTTCTAATAAAATTCAGAAATTAATGAAGAAAGGAATAGAGCTATTAGAACTTCTAATAAAATTCAGGAATTAATATAATGAAGAGATAGAGCTATTAGAGATTCTAATAGAACTTAAGAGTTAATCAAGAAAGAGATAGAGC
>JBDRPR010000297.1:0-8348 GCA_043826845.1 Bacteroidota bacterium | reverse complement strand
AATAAAAAATAAAAGAGATATGGCAAATACTTACCTCAACATTGGTATATGCTATGAAGAAATGAACAAATTTGAAAAAGCCCTGAAATATTATGAAAATGCTATTGAACTAAGTAAACAGATCAACGATTTATTGATCCTTGCAACAGGTTTGAATAATAAAGCAATTATAAATAAAAATTTCACAAATTATGAAGAAGCTCTTAGTGATTTTCATAATGCAATAAATATATATGAAAAACTTGATAATAAAGAAGGTATAGGCAAGGGATATAATAACATTGCCAACATATACAACACACAGAAAGCATATGATCAGGCACTGATATATTATGCGAAGGCTGAAGAAATATTTTTAAAGCTAAATCATACAAGCGGTCTATTTTCGACCTATAACAATATAGGTATAATATATTACTATAAAACAGATTTTGAGCAAGCTGTGAAATATTATTATCTGGCTCTTGAAATAGCTAAAGGAAGTGGAAATAATAAAGTTGCAGCCTATTTGTTGAACAATATCGGTATGGTTTTATATGAATCTGAAGATTATAATAAAGCTGAAAAAAATTATAATGAAGCACTTCAGTTTTTACAATCAATTGATGATAAAAGAGGACAGGCAAACATAATTAGAAATATGGCAATGATATCCTATAAGCGTAAAAATTATAAAGAAGCGTTGAACCTTTGTGAAAAAAGTTTAAAAATGATTGATGATTGTGGTAAAGTTGTAGATTTCAAACAAATTTACGAATCGTTATCAATTGTTTATGAAGGAATGGGTAATTATGCTGAAGCATTAAAATATTACCGATTGTTTAATCAGCTTAAAGACAGCCTGTATAACGAAGAGGTTTCAGCTAAAATCAGTGAAATCAATACAAAATATGAGACAGATAAAAAAGAGAAAGAAAATGAGTTGTTAAAAAAAGATCAAACCATAAAAGATCTTGAAATTACACATCAGAAAGAAAAGGTAAGCAAACAAAAAATACTAATCTATTCTTTTATTATCGGATTAGTAATTGTGCTGTTTTTCTCAGTATGGTTGGCAATGCTTTTTATCCAAAAAAGAAAGGCTAATAAAATTCTCGCAGAGCAAAAAAAAGAGATCAGTCTTCAGAAAGAAATTGTTGATGAAAAAAATCAGGAGATACTTGATTCTATTAATTATGCCAGGCGTATACAATCAGCAATACTTCCACACGAAAAAGTTATTAAGGAATACCTTAAAGAATCATTTATTCTATACAAACCCAAAGATATTGTCGCAGGAGATTTTTATTGGTTGGAGCATGCAGATGGCAAAGTTCTGTTTGCTGCTGCAGATTGTACCGGACATGGTGTGCCAGGAGCTATGGTAAGTGTAGTATGCAACAACGCGCTTAACCGTTCGGTAAGAGAACATGGCTTATCAGAACCGGGAAAAATTCTTGATAAAGCAAGAGAAATTGTAATTCAGGAATTTGAGAAATCAGATGAAGAAGTAAAAGATGGAATGGACATTGCACTTTGCTCTCTTAGCGGTACTAAATTACTTTATGCAGGAGCTAATAATCCGTTATGGATTGTTCGCAACAACGAGATATTGGAAACTAAAGCCAACAAACAACCTATTGGTAAGTCTGACAATCCTGAAATCTATACAACACATTCATTTGAGTTGCAAAAAGGAGACAGTTTGTATATCTTCTCTGATGGATTCGTTGACCAGTTTGGAGGAAAATATGGAAAAAAATTCAAAGCAAAAGCTTTAAGAGAACTACTATTAAGAATATCTGATAAATCTGTGCATGAACAAAAATTATTGATTGATGACAATTTTGAAAACTGGAAAGGTGGTCTTGATCAGGTTGATGATGTATTAATAATAGGAATAAAAATATAGGACATTACAAAGATTGTTTTATTTTTACCAGAAAATTATTGTAAACTAAAATTTATCTGATGAAACCCTCATCCTTAAAGAAAATAAATGTAGATGTACAAAAACAAAAGGACATGAATAAACAGGATATCAGGAGAGGGTTCCATGATATTAGAAGTGCAAAAGTCTAATAATAAGAATTTTAAATGATTGAAAAACAGATTTTAAATAAAACATATACTAATGAAATTTTATTTTGTACTATTCCTATTAATGTGCCTTAACTCGTATCTCAGAACTCAGTCAAATTCAATTCAGAAAATTTTGTCTTCTACCGGTAGTGATGAGAAAAGTATTAAAATGCTTTTGGATTCTGCGAAGGAAATCGAATTTATCAATCCTGAATTAGCAGAAAAATATACTGCAAAAGTTATTATGCTCTCAAAAAAAAATAATGACAAGTTATTGGAAGCGGATGCTTATACATATTTAGGATTACTAAGTGAGGATATCTCTGATTTTGAGAAAGCAGCAACATATTTTAATAAAGCGCTGAAAATATTTGAAGACACTAAAGATAAAAAAAGAATTGCAGGTGTATTCAACAATCTGGGAAGTATGTATGAATATCTGGGAATGCATGATACAAGCCTGTATTTTTATAATAAATCAATTCCGTTGAATAAGGAAACGGGCAATGAACTTGGTTATGGAGATAATCTTTATAATATGGGGCTGATCTATTATACCAAAGGGAATAACGACCTTGCTATGACAAACTGG
The DNA here is from genome assembly GCA_043826845.1 of Bacteroidota bacterium. Classification (GTDB taxonomy): domain Bacteria; phylum Bacteroidota; class Bacteroidia; order Bacteroidales; family CAYTAU01; genus JBDRPR01. Next base: position 5,695 of record JBDRPR010000297.1, on the reverse strand, counting down.
TTTGAGTCTCTTAAAATTTTCGAGAAATTAAAGGATTATGAAGGAATGGGAGCATGTCAGCATATGATAGGACTGGTATTAAGATCACAGAAAAAATATGATAAATCACTTGGAATGTTTGAAAATGCTTATCAAAGCGGACTGAAGAGCAAAGATGACAGATTAACAGCAGATATATTATTATCAATAGGAAATGTTTATGTTGAAACAGAAAATTATGAAAAAGCCCTTCAAAAATTCAGAGAATCAAAAAATCTGTTTTTAAGAAGCGGAGACAATTTTGGTATAGCATCTGTTATGACCAACATGGGTGATATCTTTAAAATAAAAGATCAAATTGATAGTGCAATTGTTTATTACAGAAATTCTCATGAGATTTTTCAGGAATATAATATACCATCAGGGATCGTTCATACATTTGCCGAATTAGCAGAATGTAATTATTTATTGAAACAGTATCCTGAGGCAATTAAATATTGTAATCTGTCATTGGAACAAGCAGTTATTATTAATTCAAACAGCTATAAAGCAATGATTTATATGCTATTTTATAAAATTTATTATAAGCTAAACGACACTGGTAAGGCACTTGAGTTTCATGTAAAATATGCCGAAATAAACGATTCATTATTTAATGAAAATAAGGAGAAAATTGTCGAGGAACTTCAAACTAAATATGAGACAGAGAAAAAAGAACAACAAATTCAACTTCAGAAAACTGATATCGAAAAAAAAGAAGCTCTTATTTCAAAAGAGAGATTCCAGAAATATGGTATTTCGGCAATCGGTTTTTTGTTCATTCTGTTATCACTTGTTATATTTAGGAGTTACAGGCATAAAAAGGAAGCCAACATTCAGCTTTCATTGCAGAACGAACAAATAAAGCAACAAAAGGAAGAAATACAGGCTCAGCGAGATCTGGCTGCTGCTCAACGTGACCTTATCGCAGATCAAAAACAGGATATTACTGATAGCATTCAATATGCATATAAAATCCAGTCGGCAATATTTCCTGCTCCTGAAGAAATAATATTATTCCTTAAGGACTATTTTATTCTATATAAGCCCCGTGATATTGTAAGTGGTGATTTTTACTGGATTAATAAACTGGATAAGAAAATAATAATAATTGCAGCTGACTGCACAGGTCATGGTGTTCCCGGGGCTTTTATGAGCATGCTTGGTTTTGCATTTTTGAACGAAATAGTCAACAAGGAAAGAATAACATCTCCATCTCGTATTTTGGACAGGCTTAGAGAAAATATCATTCTGGCTTTGAAACAGCATGGAAATTTATCTGAACAACGCGATGGAATGGATGTGGCAGCAATTACAATTGATATGGATAACCTTCAAATGGAATATAGCGGGGCGAATAATCCTCTTTATATGATTCGAAACAATGAATTAATTGAAACAAAAGCCGATAAAATGCCGGTTTCAGTTTATCCAAAAATGAATCCGTTTTCAAATTTTTCATCTCAATTGAATAAAAATGACGTAATTTATATATTTTCAGATGGTTTTGCTGATCAGTTTGGCGGAAAATCAGGAAAAAAATATAAATATTCGAAGTTTAAAGAACTCCTGATGAGCATAAATGATAAACCAATGAAAGAACAGGAAATGATTCTAAACAATAGCTTTGAAGACTGGAAGGGTAATTTTGATCAGATTGACGATGTACTGGTTATTGGAATAAAAATATAAATAATATGAAATGCCCATGATAAAAATTTATCACAAACCGATATGATTATTAGGCTCCCGATCCCGATAGCTATCGGGACTATCGGGACCATGTGACAATAATTTAAAAAATAAAAAAATAAACACATGAATAATATAAAGATTAAAGTTTACGGTTTTATAAGAACAACCAAAAGACAATTTATAGTTATTGAATCAGTTGTTATATTTTTATTTATTGTAGCGATAATTTTAACTCTGCTGTATTACAACAAACCTGCCGATTATTACACTTCAGACCAAGACATATTTATGGCTAGGTACGGAGTGTTTTTATGGTTATTTTTTATTACTTGGTGTATCATTGAAGCTCAGTTTTTCTTACATAGGTTCACCAGGGCTCAATTAAAAATTATTGAAAAACAAAAAGAAGAAATTAATCTTCATAAAGAAGAAATCGAATCTCAACGCGATGAGATTGAAGCACAAAGAGATCAGTTGGAAGCAAGGAATCAGGAAATATTGCAGGCAAAAGATGAGATTGAAGCCCAACGTGATGAAATCGAAACACATCTTGAAATTTCTGAACAGCAACGCGAACTCATTTCTCATCAGAAAAAAGAACTTACCGATAGCATAAATTATGCACAACGCATTCAGGTGGCAATTCTTCCTCCAGATTACTATATAAATAAATGTTTAACAAACTGGTTTATTTTTTATATGCCAAAAGATGTTGTCAGCGGGGATTTCTATTATATTGAAAAATGTGACGATTGGGTGATTTTTGCAGCTGTGGACTGCACAGGACATGGTGTTCCAGGAAGTATGATGAGTGTAATTGGCTATAATCTTATTAATCAGGCAGTAAAGCTGAATCACATAAATAACCCTTCTGAAATTTTACAATTTCTTGATGCTGGTGTTACAGAAACACTTCGACAGACCGGAGGAGAAAGCGGAGTGAATGACGGAATGGATATCGCTGTTTGCTCCCTGAATGTTGACAACAATATTCTTCAGTTTGCCGGAGCATATAACAGCTTAATTTATGTCAGCAAAGGAATCCTGAATGAAATAAAAGGAGATAAGCTGGCGATCGGAGTTAACTATGACGGAATTGTCGATCAGTATTCAAATCATGAAGTTCAATTAATAAAAAATGACTGCATTTATTTATATTCAGATGGTTATGCAGATCAATTTGGTGGAGCAGCAGGAAAAAAATTTAAGTACAAACCACTAAAAGAAATGATTTGTATGAACGCTGTTCTTCCGGTTTCGGTTCAAAAACAAATTTTAACAAATGCATTTCTGGAGTGGAAAGGAGGACTTGACCAGGTTGACGATGTGCTGGTTATGGGGATTAAAATTTAAACCAGGTATTAACTTTTTATGCTAAAATGCAATATAATTTTAACTAAACCATTATCAAAATAATACAAACGAAGTGAATTATTTTAAGCTACTTGATAGCCAATCGGTATTATCTGCTCAATCTAGATAAAAATGAAGCTATAGGTTTGCCAGAATTATTTTTTAAGAGGCTTAAGTGACAAAAAAAAAGCAATCAATCTACCATTATAGTTTATCAATTCCTTTTATTCTTACACAAGATTTATCAATTGATCTTCAGACGATTAAGCTTGAGTCATTCTTTGCCAGATCATTAAATATTCTTAGATAATTAAACTTTTGGGATTCTGTTGAGTATTTTTCCTCTACAGCTATTCTTCCTGCCTTCCCCAGCTTCATCCTTAATCCGGGGTTTTCAATAAGAAGAGATAATTTTTCTACCCATTCGTTATAGGTTGAAGCAAGAAAACCATTAACCCCATCTTCTATAATTTCAGTATTTACACCAACCGGCGACATAACTGCAGGAATTTCAAGTGCCATATATTGCAATCCTTTAAATCCACACTTTCCTTTTGTCCATTCATCATCAGGCAATGGCATGATTCCAATATCAATTTCCTGTAGCTCGGAAATCTCATTTTCATACGACCATTTAACACCTTTAATATTCAGATCTTTATTGACATATTTTTCTTCTCCAATCACTTTAAAATATATTCCTTCACCATATTTCATCTTTAACCGCATCAGTATAGGAATGCAAAGATCAAAATGTCTGATTGTTGTCATACTTCCTGTCCAGCCGATACAGATTCTTCCTTTATTTGATTTTTTAACTTTTAAGGGAATATGATAATTAGTATCAATTGTTGTTGGAATTACACTCGTTTTTTTATTTATTCCTGATGCAAATTCTGCAAGATATTTATTCCCTGCAATAACATGATCTGCCAGTTTTATTATTTTTTGGGTTTTTTTTGGATTTTTAAGCCAGTTGAACTTCTTGTTTACATCAGAAACATGCGACAACCATAAAGAATCATCAAAATCAAAAATCAATTTTGCTTTTTTTGAAAAACGTTTTTCAAAATAAGCTGTTCCAATGTAATATGCCTCACGTTGCACAAAAATAATATCATAATTTTCAGCCTGTTTTAAATCTTTTTTTCGGATTTTAAAAAATTTGATCAATAAAAATAATTTCTTTATCAATTTACCTTTTGAATAGAATATATTGTCATTTTTCGGGTCTATAACATTTGATGTTTCACAGTCAAATCCGTTTTCAGTAAAAAAATCAATATACTGTTCAAAACGAAATCTTTGACTTGGCGATCGATTTGGATAGAAATGTGCATTAAAAAGTATTTTTTTTCTTTTCACTCTTTAAATGTGGACTTATTAATATTACAAAAATAATGAATCATTTCAAATAATTATCTTATCGATTATTTACAGGAAATATTATTTATGAAATGATTACAAATAGCAAATATTGATAAACTTGAAGTAATCTGAATTTTAAGTACTTTGATTGCTTATTAGTTGCCTCACATCAAATATTTACTATTTTCATTTTTTCTACAAGAAAGTATTTAAATTTGCGTTTATAATTAATATTGATACAGAATCTATAATAATCCGGTGCTACTACATTTACCAGACAATAATGGCTTCTTTATTAGTGTTATACACAAACAGATGGTTGAATTAATTTTAAATGTTATAACAAGTATAAAATCCTGATGAGATATCTGTTATTTATTTATTTATTTTCTTCACTTACAGGTTTTATGTTTTCCCAAAATGACGAGGATACATTACTTGTTGATGATGAAGTAAAAACATTGTTAAGCGATGATATAAAAATTACAGGATTCGGATCCCCTTTTTTAGTGCTTACAAACTTAAGTGATCAGTTTGTTTATATTGCCGGTGGTGGCGGAGCATTATTATTTGCTGATAAATTTTATATTGGGGGATATGGTTTGGGGATGCTTAATGATTTTATTGCACATAAAGGGGAAATAACCGAGGAGAGACTGGAATACGGTCATGCTGGAATATGGGCAGGATACATATTTTTATCAAAAAAACGAATTCATCCGGAATTGTCTTTATTGTTTGGCTGGGGAGGACTGTCAGTAAAAAATGTTTCCGGATATATAAATCCTGATAAATATGATGCCTTTTCCTGTATTGTACCAACCGGACAATTGGATATTGGTATAGCTCAATATTTTAAAATAGGAGTAGGTATTTCCTATCGAAAAATTTCAGGGCTATCCTATAGCGATTATTCAAGTAAGGACTTTAGTGGACCATGTGCTGTGTTTTCACTCAAAATCGGGTGGTTTTAATTTTCTACAGGGTCAATTCCCATCCCTTTGGGTCGAGAATACTCTAATCGGCGTAACCTGTCGGTTATTGCAGATACCTCGCTACTTGCGGCGAGGAGATTTATTATTTTATAATATGAATGTCCGTATATTTACCTATAAATACCTTTTTATGTATTGAAAACCAATTTGTTCACCCCACCCTAAAGGGAGCAAATTGATTTTCTTCACACCCTATAGGGACGGGGTAAATGAAGAAAATCAATGTTCACATTAGGTAAGGATACGGATAGTCATATTTTATAATA
>JBDRPR010000296.1:0-12628 GCA_043826845.1 Bacteroidota bacterium | reverse complement strand
ATCAAATGACGGAGTATTTGAAGGAGAAATTGATATCTATGTACATAACACAGAAGACCTTAATGAATTAATTCAAAATTTGAAAAAAATAAAAGGTGTTAATAAAGTTGCAAGAATAGAAAATATTGAAGATTAATTTTTATTTAGTATAATTAAAGAAAAAAAATATTGTAATTTTACAATGAAATTAAAAAAAGGTGTTTTATGAGTTGCAATGATTCAACCAAAAGCGTCAAAAAATTATTTATTGAGTACCTTGAAAAAAAAGGACATAGGAAAACTCCTGAAAGATTTGCGATATTAGATGAAATCTATACAAGAGATGAACATTTTGATATTGAATCATTGTATATATACATGAAAAATAAAAATTATCGTGTGAGTAGGGCAACGCTTTATAATACTATTGATTTATTGCTTGATTGTAACTTAGTTATAAAACATCAGTTTGGTAAGAATATTTCTCAATTTGAAAAAGTATATAAATGTAAACAGCATGATCATCTTATCAGTATAAAAAGTGATAAAGTTGTTGAATTTTGTGATCCAAGAATCCATGAAATTATCACAAGTGCCTGTATTACACATGGATTCACTCCTTTTCATCATTCTTTATATATCTATGGGAAATTTAATGATGAAGTAACAGAATAAATTAATTATAAAATTGGTTTTTTGCTTCCAGACTGATTTCATGTGCTTTTATCATTATCTAATACAATCGAAATAATTATCCCAAAATATTAACAACTATTTTTCAATACATATTTTTCATATATCTTCAAGAGTTTTTAAATAAATATTAAATATAATGAAAGTTGATGTTTTATTAGGACTTCAGTGGGGCGATGAAGGAAAAGGAAAAATCGTAGATGTTCTCACCCCGAATTACGATCTTATAACACGTTTTCAGGGTGGTCCAAATGCCGGACATACTTTAATTTTTGAAGGGGAAAAACACGTTTTACATACTATACCATCAGGAATTTTCAGAGAAAATGCAATAAATGTCATTGGGAATGGAGTAGTAATTGATCCCATAATCTTTAAAAAAGAAATAGATGCTTTAGGATTATCAAAAAATGAATTAAATAAAAAACTCTTTATATCAAAAAAGGCACATCTCATTTTACCCACACACCGTATAATTGATGCAGCTTCAGAAGCTGCAAAAGGCAAAACCAAAATAGGAAGTACACTTAAAGGCATTGGTCCTGCATATATGGATAAAACCGGTAGAAACGGATTAAGAATTGGCGATATTATTTCTTATTCATTTAGTGAAAAATATAAGTTCCTGATAAATAAACATGTTGCAATATTAAAGCAATACAATTACAATTATAATCTGGCAGAATTTGAAAAAGGTTGGCATGAAGGAATAGCTTTTATTTCAAGCATGAACCTGATAGAAAGTGAACATTTTTTAAATGAACATTTAAATAATAACAGAAAAATTTTAGCTGAAGGAGCTCAGGGAACATTACTGGATGTGGATTTTGGTTCATACCCGTATGTGACTTCATCTAATACAATTTGTGCAGGTGCCTGCACAGGATTGGGTATTCCTCCGAATAAAATCGGAAATGTTTTCGGAATTTTCAAAGCCTATTGCACCAGAGTGGGAAGTGGTCCATTTCCTACAGAATTACATGATGAAACAGGAAGGTTATTACAGGAAAAAGGCAATGAATTCGGTTCAACAACCGGTAGACCAAGACGTTGTGGCTGGCTAGATATTGTTGCTCTTAAATATGCAATTATGATCAATGGCGTTACTGAATTATTTATGACAAAGGCAGATGTCCTGGATAGTTTTGAAACCATTAAAGTTGCTATTGCTTACAGGCATAATAATACTACAATTGATTATTTTCCTTACGACATAACAGAACATTACGAACCAGTTTATAAGGAATTAAAAGGATGGAGATCAGAACTTACAAATTATAAATCTATGAATAATCTGCCTGATGAATTGGTAAACTATATTAAATTTATTGAAGATCAGGTGAAAATTCCAATTACTATTGTTTCAGTAGGTCCTGACAGAGAACAGGTTATCAGTAGAAGAAATGATTAAATTTTTCGACTGTTTTAAACAACTTAGTTGTCAAACTTAAATTCAACAGGGTCAACTTTATATCCTTTTTTTCTAAGCAAAGCAATAATTCCTTTTTCGCCTCCTAGATGTGCCGCTCCTATAGCATGGAAAGTTTTATAATTCTTTGATATCTTTGCTATGTTTTTTGCCATTCCGGCATTTCTGTCAATAAGAAAAGCTTTATTAAATTTTGCAGGCAAACTAGTATCTGATGATAATACAAGCATCGTGTCTAAATTTCCTAAAAGATACGCATATAGTAACTCGTCAAATTTTTGTTCTTCCTTTGAAGTGTCTTTTACCGATTCAATAAGCATTTGGCACTGTTCTTCAAGCGAAATCTGATCAATTGCTCCGATCTGATCTGACAACTGCTCAATGCCAAAAACCTGTTTTCCTGATTCTCTAGCTTTTTTTAAAAAGTACATATCCAAAGCATCATCCATATCCTTCGACATTTCGATTTGCATCAGTTGAGAAGAAAGGAAAAATGGTTTCATTTTATTAAACATTATCAGGCCCATTCCCATTTTAGCTTTTAAAACACTATCGAGCATTTTATAGTCTTCAGTACTCAATAAATCCTTCAATGTCTTATTTTTCATATACATTGACTTCTCAATATCTTCTTTTTTTATTTCATCGATTAAAAGTTCCATCGCATAGGCATCACATTCCATAAGTTTCTCCTCAACAATTTTATCATATTGAAAAACCCGTTTATCCTGAATATGAATGGTACCATACAAATATGATTTTTGAATCCCTTTCCCTGTAATTTCCCACAGCAGGCTTTGAGCATTCAATCCTGCAAAAGCGGTAATCAGAAAAGCTGACAATAATGAAAAATTTCTCATTTCAAATTTTATTAATTAAAAAAAAAGGTGCCTTAAAGACACCTTGATTTTTTAGGCTTCAATTTTTTTCTGGATATTTGGTAGCTGCAAACCATATCCATGCTTTTTATCCTCTCTTTTCAGTAAAAATGCAAATATTAATGCAAGAAGACCAAAACCAGTAAATATCATCATTGGAAGTGTGTAGTTGTACTGTGCTACCTCAACACCATTTTTGGTTATATATCCTGTCACACAATATTCACTTAAAACCCAACCTATCAATGCCGGAACCCCCATAAGTCCCCAGTTTTGTACCCAGAAAATCCAAGCATATGCAGATCCAAGCTGTTTTTCAGGAATAATTTTTGGAACAGAAGGCCACATTGCAGATGGAACAAGAGAAAAACCTATTCCTAATATAATAACTAAAATAATTGCTATTAACCAATGATTTAAAAATGGTACGGAGAACATAGCGTGTACAAAAATTAATAATAATGCCCCAATTATCATAATGGTTGCTCCTTTCCCTTTACGGTCATATAGATTCCCGAAAAAAGGAGTTAATATTATCGTACCAAAAGGCAACATGGCAGGAACTGCCCCTGCAATAGATTCACTAATACCAAATTTATTAACCATTAAATCAGTAGCATACTTCAAAAATGGAAATACCGAAGAGTAAAATAATACGCAAAGTATTGCTATATACCACCAAGCTTTATTGGTTATAATTTTTAGAATATCCTTTACTTTAAATGATTCTTCAACTTCATTATTATTATTTTTCAGTTTTTCTGCTGACACTTCAGCTTCAAGCTTTTTATCCTGAAAAACATAAACTAAGAATGATATCATTCCTATACAAGCCATTATAAGTCCTAATAAAAGCGGTTTAGAAACATGTCCCAAATAAGTTGCAAGAGGTAAAGTGGTTCCTATTGCCAATCCAGTACCTATTCTAGCAGTAGCCATTTCAAGCCCCATAGCCAATGCCATTTCTTTGCCTTTGAACCATTTAACAATTACCTTTGAAACAGTAATACCTGCTACTTCCACCCCCACTCCAAATATTGCGAAACCAAGCCCTGCCATAAAAACCTGTGCTTTTGTACTGAACCACAAAATATTCCAAACCTGACCATCTAAACTGTGTGTAGATACAGCCCAATATTTTATACCAATTCCCAAAACCATAACACTGGTAGCCATAAATCCGGTAAATCTGACACCCATTCTGTCCAGAATTATTCCACCGAAAATAAGCATGCCAAGGAAAACATTAAACCAACCATATGCACTTGTAAAAAACCCGTACTCTGCACTGTTCCATGTCAATTGCTCTTCCAGTAAACCTTTTAACGGGGCCATAATATCTGTCAGATAATAGCCACAGAGCATTGTAAAAGAAACTACACCTAATGCAAACCATCTAGCAGTCTTTGACTCTCTTAATGATTTTCTAATCTTCTCTACCATTTTATTACTTAGTTAAATTACTATAAATATAAGACTTTACTATTTATTTGGCACATTTTTTAGTGTTTCCAGCAAATAATCCCAGAATTTCTGCACTGAAGCAATATTTACTTTTTCATCAGGGGAATGAGGAAAACGAATTGTTGGTCCAAAAGAAATCATATCCCAATGTGGATATGCTGCACCAAGAATTCCACACTCAAGTCCTGCATGAATTACTTTTACTTCTGGTGTTTTACCGAATTTTTTCTTATAGACCTCTTTCATGGTCTTCAGAATCGGGCTTTTAATATCAGGTTTCCAGCCAGGGTATGATCCGGTAAGCTCAACCTTTGCTCCCGCTAATTCGAAAACGCTTGATATCATTTGAGCAAGATCTTCTTTTGCAGAATCAACAGAACTGCGCATCAAGCAATTGACTGTAAAGATTCCTTTTTTTGAATTAATAATAGCAAGATTACTTGAAGTTTCAACAATACCCTGCATCGCATCACTCATTCGTATTACACCATTAGGGCAACCATAAACTGCATTAATAAATTTTTGCTGTGATTTTTTATCAATAATTTCCTTGGGGGTTTTTGCCTTTTTTACAGTAAAACATAAATCCGGTTCGGTTGCACTTAATTCTTTTCTGAAAATATCCTGAAAATCAGATACGCATTTAATAAATTCCTTTTCCTTCTTTGCAGGAACAACAACTGTTGCATATGATTCCCTTGGTATAGCATTTCGAAGAGATCCACCTTTAATTTCAGATATATGTAAGCCATGTTTTTTTGTAGCATGTCTTATATATCTCACTAAAAGTTTGTTTGAATTTCCCCTACCCAATATAATATCCAAACCTGAATGACCACCTTTAAGTCCGGTTATTGCCAATGAGTACGCCACCATTCCAGAAGGAACATTTTCGGTTTTATATTTCATTTCAATATTTGCATCCATTCCACCGGCACATCCTATATATAATTCACCTTCATCTTCTGAATCAAGATTCATCAGAATATCTCCTTTTAATAATCCTGATTTTAATTTAAAAGCTCCAGTCATACCTGTTTCCTCATCCATAGTAAACAATGCTTCTATTGGACCATGCTGAATATCTTTTGCCTGTAAAACAGCCATCGTAGCAGCTACCCCAATTCCATTATCAGCTCCAAGTGTTGTCCCTTTTGCAGTTACCCATTCACCATCCACATATGCCTGTATTGAGTCCTTTTCAAAATTATGTTTACTATCACTATTTGCTTGAGGAACCATATCAAGGTGACCCTGTAAAATAACACCTTTACGCTTTTCATAACCTTTTGTAGCCGGTTTTCTGATAATCACATTTCCAACCTGGTCAACGATGGTTTCCAGTTTCAGGGATAATCCAAAATTTTTTACAAAATCTATTAATTTTTTCTCTTTTTTTGAAGGATGAGGAATTTTACATATATTTTGAAAGTTTCCCCAAACATTAACTGGTTTTAATTTAATGAGTTCACTCATGATTAGCTATTTTATATTCAGATTGCTAAAATAATATTTATTTTCAATTCATGAATATTTAATAGTTATTAATTAGAGAAAAGTTTTTATATGGTTCAGATTTCGCTCAAATTTGATTGAATATGAAGTTTTAATTTAAGAAAATATTTATCAACCTCAATTCTCTTATTTTCATTTATTTTCTAAAATCTGTTAATAACTCATTAAATAAATTAAAAACCAACTGAAATTTGAGAAAAATGCCAATAAAATAGCCGATAAAGAAGGACTTAAGCAGCAGTAACGTTACACTTGATAAAGCAAGCAATTACCTCTTAGGAGAAAAAGGCCTACAAATTTACTCGTTTATGGCTACAATAGCTTGGAATTTAAAGAAAATGATGCAAAAACTCCAGCAGGATTTTTTGCGATTTATTTTTCGCCTGAATTTTCAGCATATATTTCAACCATCTACGGTTTGAAAAAGTTGGTTTTTAAGGATGGACTATTTATTTGTAAATGGAAAATTGACTTTGTAAGGAACGATTATTTATTCTCTATTTCCTTTGCGGTTAATACCTGAATAAATCCAACCAATGTTCTAGGTTCAAGACCAGATAAGCGATACTCATATACATCACATAAGTAATAATATATACCATCAACAACTATCTTATTGTTTTCATGGTATCTTCCATCCCAATTTATATCAGGATCTTCAGTTTCAAAAATCAACACTCCCCAGCGGTCATAGATTTTCATATCCACTTTTTGAACAAATCGATATGGACCAGGTTTATAAATATCATTCAAATTATCTCCATTGGGAGTGAAAATATTTGGCAGCACATAATATGTACATTCATTTATACATACGCGGTTTGAATAAGCACTTTCATTTTTAAAAGAATCGACTGCAGTAACAACATAGCAACCAGCCATAGTGAGTGCAGGAAAATGCTGATAGTCTGTGTTAGTTGCACCATTCACAGAATCAATCAGTAAAAAATCTTCATCAACAGTCGGTTTATAATAAAGATAATAGCAGACAACATCGTCCGAACATGTTTTGTTTGGATTTGTCCATGATAATTGATTAAAATAATTGTCACAATCACCAGAAACTCTCAAAACAGGTGGACATGAAGGAATTGTATCAACTGGTATTCCACAGTTCCTGTGAGATATATTTATTAATGGATCAGCATAACTTCCTGACAGGTATCTGCCAAGGGATTTCACCTGATAGCAATATTCTACATTATTTTTCAAAAATGAGTCGACATATTGCTCAATATCAGTAAATCCAATTGAATCAAAAGAAAAAGTCAGATTATTTTTACGATATATAATATATTTATAGTTGATCCATGGAACATTTTTTTCCATATTTATAGTCAGGGTATTATCTGCACCCAGTATATCCAGCCAGACTGACGAAGCTATCATGGCAGGACCAATTAAAAACCGGTTTCCAGTTTGATCATTGTAGAACTCAATTTTATATGATGAAGGATTATCAACAGTATTTATCATTGAATCCAGATAAATAGTATCATTAATGTCTGATAGAGAATCAATAAGTTGCATATTATCTCCCCATATATCATCCGAACGGTAAATCAGATACTTATATGGTCCTGGAGCTAGTATTGTATCAAATTCGGTTGCTTTTGACCACTCCAGATAAATTTTACCGGTTACTGCATCAGAGCTGTCAACACTAACATGAGTAATAACAGGTATTCCTTTTACAAGATCGGAACATAGCTCAATTGAAGGATAGCTTTCAGCACCATCATCAAATCTGGCAACAATCATATAGCAATATTCATATCCTTGATTTAACCCTTCACCCTGATTATTATCGATATATGTTGTATCCAGATGATTTCCTGTTGAATCTATCCATTCATATCCTGTGTATGCAGGAACTCCGGTTTCACAAAAACCAGGAATATATCCATAATATCCTAATCTGCGATATATATCATAACCTGTAACTTCTGAACAAATAGAAGGGTGCCAGTATAGCTTGATACGGTTATTTGATGGTTCTATTGAATCAAGTACAGGAGCTGGACAGATAACTTTAATATTAACATTCTTCAGATTAACAAGATTGACTTCCGGGTTATTGTCTTTTGCACGAAATAAAACCTGATATGGTTGCTCCCTAACATGCGAACAGTTCGTATTCCATGTAAATGTCCCTGTGACAGATCCCGATCCGAAAACCGTTGGAAAGTTTGCTGGTGAATTAACCAGCATAAAAGGACCTCCCGTAGCCATTAGCTGTATTCCATCACCGTCAGAATCAGTTGCAGTAACCGTGAACTGAAGTGTCGAACCAGCTTCAATACAATAATTATTCAATGCATTAATGACCGGTGGATCATTATCAGATTCCACAACTTCAATCTGCATATCCCTTACTATTTTACCTATTTTCACTCCGTTTCTCCATTCTTCAATAAGCATGGCAACATTATATATACCCGTATCTGAAGGAGTGTCCCAAACAAGATCTCCTGTATATTCATTCACATAAACCACTGATGTTGCAGGAGGCAATGTATATCCAGGGATATCAAGCCCATATTCTCCAAGACATGTTGAAATTTTATAAGAAAGACTGTCTCCATCTGGGTCATACGCACCCGGGTTATGAATGAACAACTTATGTAATGCTGCTTTATCGATAGGATAATATGTTAAAACAGGAGAATCACTGTATCCGGTCAAAGGATCAATTTTAAAAGTTGTTTTAATTGCAAATGGGACCTGAACAGAACCAGGTATATTTTCGACACCATCATTCCTGTTATAATCAATCATAACAATCTCGTATGTTCCTGCGCCAGGAAATGTGTGAGTAGAAATATAAGTATTTTTACGATAATAATCTGGCAGGAGCAGTGTATCAACACGGATTATTATATCATTGGTTCCATCACCCCAGAATACTTCAAGTTCAGGTCTGTCTGCGTAGCTGAGGGTATATGTGAAAGTAACTACAGTAACTTCATATTCATATCCCCTCAAATGCTTAAAAGTAATCTCTCCTGCCCTGTTATGTGTGGCATACAGGCTAAATTCAATAAAAATAATGCTTATTAATATTAGGGTTATTTTTCGCATTTACTTTACTTCAAAATATTCAGCTTTATCGTTTTTGTTAAACTGAAATCCTTTATTTGTATCATTATAATTAAACATAACAAGGTTTTTCTGATCAGGATACAGGTCATCGAGTAAAGAATTTCTTATAGTAACCTTTTTTATGTCATGTCTAAACTTTATTTCATAATAAAGCCATGTTGCTTCATAATCAATTTCCTTTTTAACAAAAACCATCACATCTGAAAGATTTTTCTTATCATTATTAATAAATAAATTAAAATGTTCTTTTACATATTTTGTAAAATATTCTTCAGCATCCATCAATTCATCACTTTTTCCGATATTTAATCTAACATTGTACTTTCTATATATAACCGATTCCAAATCATCGCTAAATATCTTAAAAGCGACTACAAATTTTTCATTAGCTTTTTCAAATTCAACATTCGTTACAGCAATATGAACAGGATGACTATAACTGCAATAAGTAAAAATTGTTATGAATAAAAAAAGATTCACTTCTACAAAAATACTAAGAAAAATCCCAATTATACAATTATTCTGGCAAATGTTTATTTATAAAAATATTTCTCAGTTATTTCGTTTTTTTTACCCTGAGGCTCTCAATACCCAATCTATAGGAATCCAATCCAAAGCCCATAATGCTTCCAACACAATTTCGGGCAATTAATGATATTTGCCTTTCGGTTTCTCTTGCAAGAATATTTGAAATATGTATTTCAATAACCGGCGTATTGATAGCTGCTATTGCATCTGCAATTGCAATAGAAGTATGGGTATAACCACCAGCATTTAAAAGAATCCCATCAAAGCTAAATCCAATTTCATGCAATTTATTAATAATTTCGCCTTCCACATTTGATTGAAAATATTCTATCGTTATGTCATTAAAAAGATCTCTTAAAGAAATTAGGTACTTATTAAAAGATATATCCCCATAAATTGATTTTTCTCTTTTTCCTAAAAGATTCAAATTTGGTCCGTTAATTATTTGAATATTCATTACTTATTTTTCTGTATTAAAAGGTATGAAAATTTATAAATAAAATATTAAATTATCCTCTTGTAAAAAAATAATTTTTATTGTCAGAGTGAACTTATTATAATTTTTTTCATTTAGTTTGCATAAAGTATTAAAATGAAAAAAATGATGAATGATTGATTCCAAAGATACAAAAATGAATTGGGATGAAGAAATTATTGAATTTAAAAACTACCTTCGTTTAGAGAAATCATTGTCGCAGAATAGTATCGAAGGATATTTGCATGATGTTAACGGGCTGAAGCAATATCTTGATTTGATAAAATTGAATGTTTCTCCGACGCAAGTAGAGATGAGGCATTTAACTGATTTTATAGGATGGATAAATGAGATGGGATTAAGTGCAAGAACTCAGGCAAGAATGATATCTGGGATAAAAGCATTTTTCAAATACTTATTACTTGAAGAAAAAACTGATTTCGATCCTTCGTCTCTGTTGGAGACACCAAGGATAGGCAGAAAATTGCCTGTTTATCTTTCAATTGAAGAAATAGACACAATTATTTCAGTTATTGATTTAAGCAAACCCGAAGGTCAAAGGAATAAAGCTATTATTGAAACTCTGTACAGTTGCGGGTTAAGGGTTACGGAATTGATAGAATTAAGAATTTCAAACTTGTTTTTTAAAGATGGATTTATTAAGGTAATTGGAAAAGGAAACAAAGAACGATTTGTACCAATTGGAGAAAAAGCCATAAAAGAAATCAATTTGTATTTAAAATTTTACAGGAATAAACTAAATGTCCCCAAAGATTTTATAAATTTTTTATTCCTAAACCGAAGAGGGAAAAGAATAACCAGAGTGATGATATTTACAATTATCAAAGAATTGGCAGATATAGCAGGAATTAAAAAGAATATAAGTCCTCATACATTCAGGCATTCATTTGCTACTCATATGGTTGAAGGGGGAGCAGATTTGAGAGCCATTCAGGAAATGCTTGGACATGAATCAATTATTACAACTGAAATTTATACCCATCTGGATAGAAAATATTTAAGAGAAACAATTATTCAGTTTCATCCAAGATCAAAAAAAAGTTACTAAATTTTAATATATATCTCAATTAATTTCGAAGCTTTTAGTGGGATTAAATGTATATTCTTCAATATTGCCGGAAGAAGAACTGTTTCGCCTTCAGTAATTTTTGTTTTCTGATTCTGATGATCAATAGTGAATTCTCCTTCTAGGCATATATATATTATAAATGAATCTATCAGATTATAATTTTTTTCGACTATCTGATTGAATTGTAAAATATTTGAATTAAAAAACTCACAATGAATCATTTTGATTGTAGTTTCGGGATATGACAAATAATCTGTCCTATAGGTGGGTGGTACAGAAAAATCTATTACCTCAGATGCAAGATCGTTATGTAATTCACGCAAATTTCCATTATTATCCTTTCTGTTCCAATCAAAAATTCTATAAGTCACATCTGACGTTTGCTGTATCTCTGCCAATAAAATTCCTTTGCCTATTGAATGAACTCTTCCTGAAGGGATAAAAAAAACATCTCCTGATTTAACTTTTTCAAAATTCAGAATATTTATCAACTTGTTTTTTTTGACTAAATCTATATATGCCTTTTTATCAACTGTTTTCTTGAATCCTGTTATTATAGTTGAATCCTCATCCGCATTAATAATATACCACATTTCAGTCTTACCGTATGCTCCATGATTTTTACCGGAAAATTCATCATCAGGATGTACCTGAATTGATAACACATCCGAGGCATCAATAAATTTTATCAATAGTGGAAATTCATCTCCGAATTTTTCATATACTGAATCCCCAACAAGATCACCCATATATATTTCTATCAATTCCTGCAAACTATTCCCTTTCAATACACCATTTAAAACAATGGAGATATCTCCCTGAATTCCTGAAATTTCCCAACTTTCACCACAATGAACTCCAGCTCCTGATTTTTTCAATACCTTATTTAATTTTGAACCTCCCCATATTTTATCTTTTAATATGGGTTTAAATTTTATTGGATACAGCATAATAAAAAAAAATAAAATTAACTCTTTTAAGCTCTCAGACTCGTTTCGTAATCAACAACGACTGACGGATGTGCAATACTTCTTATATATTTTACAACTCGCTTATGTTCTGGATGTTCACTATAAATACTCAAAGCATTTAAACTTTCAAATTCAGCAACTATTACAATATCATAAGACCTGTCAGATTTCAGGCAATTAATTCCAACTTCATAAAATCTTATCACATCAATAAGTGAAGGAAGTTGATTTAATTCATTCTGATGTTTTAATAAATGATGTTTTTTTTCAATTTCTTCAAAATCAAGCAATTTAAACATAACTATATGTTTTATCATAATATATAATATATCAGATTAGGATACAAAATTAGTAATTTATCTTATAACTGATGTTACGCAAAATAACATATTTACATTTTTTAAGATTCCTCATTTCACTACGTTTCATTCGGAATGACATGGCCTGTGATGCATATAGGAGGGAGAGGGTGGGCGTCTATGATAGTTGTTCTCAATTTAAATT
>JBDRPR010000295.1:0-4665 GCA_043826845.1 Bacteroidota bacterium | reverse complement strand
TTGGAAATAATACCAATGTCATTAACATTATTGACCAACTAATTGCTGTATCAGAAGGGAGTGATATCAAAAGTAGAGAAAATCCACAGAATGATAAAATTATCAACAATAAAATTTGGTGATTAGGTCATTTCCGGAGAGTGTAAGGAGAGAGTGTAAGGAATTTTGCTGAAACTCCCTGACTTCATATTATACCACCTCCCATATATATTTTTCAACCCTGTCCCCGAAGTAGACATTCAGCTGGTTGATTATGCCAGTCCACCCATGCATGCTCACTGTCCATTTCTTTGAGCTGTCTAACACGACAAGGTAAAGTAGCTTGAACAGGGAATCATCTGTCGGGAAAGAGCCCCTGTTTTTGGTGGATTTCCTGACAATCCGGTTGAAGTTCTCAATGGGATTGGTCGTGTAAATGAGCTTCCTGATCTCATGGGGATACTTGTAAAGTGTGCCCAAAGATTCCCAGTTGTTTCTCCAGCTCCTGACAGAGTACTGGTATTTCTTGCCCCAGTTCTTCTCGAATGCATCCAGGGCACGCTCACCCTCTTTCCTGTTGGGTGACCTGTACACTGCCTTCATGTCAGAGCAGAATTTCTTCCTGTCCTTGTAAGACACAAACCTTGTGCTGTACCTAACCTGGTGCACAATACATCGCTTTATCTCCACATTCGGGTACACTGCCCGAACAGCGTCCTCAAACCCCTTCAAACCATCTATCGAGGCAATGAGTATGTCATTAAGGTCACTGTTCTTCATGTCTGTGAGAACATTCATCCAGAACTTGCTGCTTTCATGCTCTCCTATCCAGATGCCCAGAACCTGCTTCCTGCCTTTCAGGTTGATCCCGTATATCATGTATGCGGTCTTCTTGGATATGTGGCCGTCCTGGAGGACATTGAAGACCATCCCGTCAAGGTAAAGTATTGGGTAGATTGGTTCCAGCGGCCTGTTCTGCCATTCCCTCGCCAATGGAAGGACCTTGTCTGTTATCCTGGTTATCATGTCTGCGCTCACGTCAAGCTTGTATATGCTCTGCAGGTGGGAAGCTATGTCCCTGTTGCTCATCCCCTTGGCGTACATGCTGATGACCATGTCATTGATGCTGTTTGAGATTGTCCTTGAGTGCTTCTTTACTGCAACCGGCTCATATTCCCTCTGTGTATCCCTTGGAAACTTCACAGTCACATTGCCGAACTGGGAACGGACTGTCTTCTTGGTATGGCCGTTCCTGCTGTTGCCTGTCCTCTTGTTCTTCCAGTCATATTTGGAGTAGCCGAGCTCGCTGTCTATCTCGGCTTCAAGCAGCTCCTGGAGGACGTCCTTGAATGAGCTGATGAACGCGTCTTCAATGCTCATTCCTTTCTTATACTTGCCCGACTTTACGAACTCCCGGGCCTGTTCCCTTGTTATGAGTTTGCCTGTCATGCAAAACTCCACCTCCCCTTAATTTTATATAAGCCTCAAGGCTTATAGGTGAAGTTTCAGCAAAAAATATTACAGTCCCCAAAAATATGCTCCATATCATTTAATCAACTTAAACATCATACACAATAATTTTTACTGTAAATATTACCTTGTTTATCAATTGCAATATTTTCTGCTACCCATGTATTGATTATCCCACCATTTACCGTTATATCTTGCTCTATTAGTTCACTTTCATCAAGATTTCTAACGAAATTGGCATAAGTACTATCGGGGTAATTAATCTCAAATGAATTTATGAGAATATTAATGGCTTCTTGTTTGTTATTTACTTGTTGATTACCAGTTATTAGAATGTCATGAGAATTTTCTAGATTACATGTTGGTAACGTATATATAGATGCTAAAATTACAGTAATCACTATTGCAACAACAACTATTATTATGACTGGAATTGATTTATTCATTAAATGACCTCCAAATTTAAATATTCTACTTCTAGTAAATTGTTATTAAAAGCAGAGAGCGTGATTGTGAAATTACCTGATGTAGAATAGTTATGATAAAAGTATAGGAACATTTGTTCCGATGGTTTTAGATTGAATTTGTATATTGAAGATTTCGTGGTTTCTCCTGTGTAAAAATTCCATGAAATATCCGTAATATTTGTATTTAATGTATTGTTAAGATTGATTTCAAATATTCTTTCGGTTTGGTTTGTATAAACGACTTTAAAGAGTGTTATATTAAGATCATTATCTATTTCAAAAACAGAATCGCTTGTATCATTTCCTGTATTCACACCATCCGTCACAAGGATTTTTATTAAAGCGTTTTTACTATCTGGAAATACGGACGAGTTTACATTAATTGAGGTTTTATTCAAATCTGCAATCAATGTTGAAAATTCCATTCCATTATCAGAGCTGAAAAGAACTACATAAGTTAAATTATCTCCATCTGGATCATAAGCTTCCCAAGATATATTAATTTCATCATTTGAAAAGAATTCTCCACCGTTTGGTGAAATAACAGTTACATTTGGTTTATTTGACGTTACATTGACTTGATCTTTTATGGAATTGTTTTCTATAATATTTATTGTTTTTGTGTTTTCTGGGAAAGGTATGACAAAAACAAAAGGTGTTTCATTTATATCTATGGTACCATTTCCATATATTATAAATGAGATGTCAAAATTAAGGGAAAATACTATATCATCTGTAATGTTTTTTAATTCTATTGTTTTATTTCCGAATATCTCACTTGTGTTTATTGCAAGACCCGGTCCCAATTCATAGAATGGATTAAATTCAGCTGTTTTATCAATTCCATTGTACATGCCACTTATTAAAAGTCTTTTTTCTGCAAAAACCGGGCTTTCATGTGAAAAACTATCAAGTAAAGATGAAAAGCTGTCGTTTGTAATCCATTTCATTCCTATTTCATCATAAAATCTAACATCCCCACCTCCCATGAAATTAGAAAATGTAGTTTGATCGGGTTTGTTTGTAATAGGTTCCAATGAATATGTTGGACATCCTTTAGTTGGACATTCATCTAATTGCCCATCTCCATTAATATCACCATTAGGACATGTTGTTCCATCACAATTATTTTTAGTCCATTGATCATCACTATATTCATCACAAAGTTCATATGTATGTGCTATCTCATGAGCAATTCCCGAGACTATTCTATCTTCAATTATAACTGATGTTAATCCAGAACCATTTTGCCAAACAGCAAAACCAAGAAAATTCTCCGCAAATAGAACATCTTTAAAAAAACCTTCTTTTACTATACCTACTGACTTTTCATGATAATTACCTGAAAGGAAAGCCGCTATTTGAACTTCGGCTGCTAAAACAGGCAAAGTAAAAATGTTATGACTTTGTCCTAAAAACGATACTAAATCCACCATTTCTTGAGTTTTTGTTGTTCTCAAACCTGAATCTGACAACGGATAAGTTTTATTAATAAATATAGATGAATTATCTACTGAATCGTCAAAATTTACAGGAATACCATCATGAATACCAAAGGTTCTAATAGGAACGAATGTGATGTTAAACATCCTTGTTTTAGTAATATTCACCCACTCTGTTATATTCGTAGTGTCGAAACCAGGAACAGTGCTTGAAATCTCTGCTGTGATGCTCATGTTCTGGCCTGGGGTATCTGGGATGAAGAATATGTCAAGATGCTTGCCTTCTTCTAGCTGCTGAGTTTCTGTATGGTTGAAAGTTCCATTAAGGTAGATTGTTACTGTTGCATTGTGCTTGACTGTTCCATTACCTTCAAAATAATCAATTTCAGTACGAACCAATGTTCGCTTTCCAAGAACCAAATCAACATCCTTGACGACCTGAATTGGAACAATGTCAGATATTTTCAGAAATGCTTCAGGTGTTAGTTTTGTTATAAAAGCGTCAGCTGACCCAGAAAGGTTTCCTTGATAAGGATTTTTGATTGGGAAATCGGTGAATTCAGTTTCTCCTGTTATATATAAATTATTGTAGGAATCTATGGCCATATCATAGCACCAATCAGTATTGTTTCCACCTAGATAGGTGCTGTAAACTAATTCATTTATTTGAGGGGTTAACATAGTTATAAATATATCCAAACCTCCTGAATTATTTTCTTGATAAGCGTTTTCAGTTGGGAAATCGATGGAATATGTACGCCCCGTTATATATGAGTTGCCGTTGGCATCTATGGTAATGTCGTGACCATAATCACTACCAGATCAACCTAGATAGGTGCTGTAAACTAATTCATTTCCTTCTGGGATTAGTTTTGTTATAATGGCATCGAAGTAACCTGAAATATTTTCTTGATAAGGATTTTCAGTTGGGAAATCGGTGGATTCAGTAAATCCTGTTATGTATGCACTATTGTTGAAGTCTATGGTAATACAGTGACCATAATCACTATCAGATCCACCGAGGTAGGTACTGTAAACTAATTCATTTCCTTCTGGGGTTAGTTTTGTTATAAAAGCGTCATGACCACCCGAATTGTTCCCCTGATAAGGATTTTCAGTTGGGAAATCGGTGGAATAAGTACGCCCCGTTATATATGAGTTGCCGTTGGCATCTATGGTAATGTCGTGACCATAATCACTACCAGATCCACCTAGATAGGTGCTGTAAACTAATTCATTTCCTTCTGGGATTAGTTTTGTTATAATGGCATCGAAGTAACCTGAAATATTTTCTTGATAAGGATTTT
>JBDRPR010000294.1:0-2285 GCA_043826845.1 Bacteroidota bacterium | reverse complement strand
TATTATAAACTCTAACTTTTATAGTAACTTCACCCTGAGTTCTAGCTGTGACTACAGCTGTCAACCATGTTAAAGCATTTATATTTGCTTCAACCAGCCTATAATCGTCAGCAGTAGCAACAGAAATACCAGTGTCGCCATCAATTGTTGAACCATCTTCCAAATCTACAACTTGTATGTAATCAAACATATTTGTTACAGATTGAGCAGATGTGAATGTTGGAGCAGTTTCATCTATCGCTCCTGCAAATTTAACTGTCAAAGCAGCATCGGATCCTCCGTCTGTAGCGAAAGAGAAAACAGCATGCTTGAAATCAGCTACATTAATATTAGAACCAGCCCCAGTAGCTCCTTTGGCTGATAATAACGTATACTCTTTATAATCTCGCATAGTTTTTTATGTTAATTATTAATTATTTTCTGTTTGACCCCAAATAACTTTTCCTGTTCCCTCGCAAGTAGAACATGTCTCTTGCTCTTCCTGCTTCTCGCCATTAATGTATATATCTTTTTTCCCAGTTCCACGACAATTAGCACAAACTTGATAAATTGTTGATTCTTTTGCCATATAATTATAGTTAGTTAATAATCTCACTATAGAGTGGATAATTTAATATCCACTCTAACTAAGATCATTAAAAGTGAACCTGAGTAGAACCATCACTATAAGTGACTTCTTCATGATGATCATCAATCTTTTTTCTACTTACTTCTTTAATTTCTCCCGTTTCATTACCTTTTTTAGTAACCTTTTTGTCATCTTTTTTAGGCATAAGTTTATACACAAATGAATAATTTTTTTATAAATTTTATTTTATTAAAATTTATAGAAAAGAGTAATAGATGTCCATACCTATTTTTCTCATAATTTTTAGCTTTGAGTATCCCAAAACCAAATTTAGCACCATCAATTTCCTCCTTATTATACATTTTGAGTTTTTTAATTAACTTCATATTAAAGAAATTAAGAAGTAGTAGCTAATGTTCCACCATTAAGTCCATTATAGTTTTCGACAAAACTATATGATCCTCCTCCAGCTAAGTCAGTAGTAGTTGTATTTACAACAGACATATAATTGCCAGACGCAGTTCCACCACCGATTGTAATTGCATTTGTACATGTGCTTGTTGCTCCTCCACCACCATTTGAGAAATTAATCTCGTTATCAATTACTTGTCCCTTATAACTAAGACAATTAATAACTTTCGTCAAAGTGTTTCCATCACCATAGATAAAGTTATTTCCACGCACTGTTGCCCAAGTACAACTTGAAGCAATATCAACAACAGACGCATAAGTTATATTTGAGATACAGCCAGAAAACTGATTTTTCTCAACTGTAATAAATGAACTACCAGCAGTAGCTGAGCTAACCGCTGCAACTCCACTTGTTGATGAACCCTTGTGCAAGAAAGAATTATGGTGAATATGAGCATAGTCACAAACATTTCCAGTAATCTGAACGGCAAACTTGTTCACATAGTTTTTGATATAAAACCCTGCAATTTCGCAATTTCCTCCAGTAAGCAAAATAGCATGATCCGCAGCAGTCATATCAATTTTTGTAGCACTATTACTGCCAACTTCAAGTTTATTGAACAAAAAATCACCACCGATTAAATGGACATCACGTTTGCTCATTGTAAGTTGTGCCCCAAGATCATAATCATTATTTGAAGGCATAACTATTACATAGTCATTCCTACTAGCAACGCAAGCATCTAACGCAGCTTGAATTGCTAACTGGTCAGTATCAGCCCCAGATGTAGTGACATATACTCTTGGCACACCATCGCTGTCAACTGGAAATTCATTCATTATATCAGCTGTAAATGTATCATCAGCATGACAGACAAAAAATATCTTACCCAAAGTAGCGGGCAATGCCCTTGCAATAGCTCCATACCTTGAATTTTGTACTCCGTTTACCATATTTTTTTAGTTAAGTTATCGAAGCCCACCACCGCCCTCTCTAGGACTATTCGCAATAGTCCTACATAGCTTGATAACATTTATTATCTATTTTTGTTTTGATTTTTACGCAGAACCGTCACCTTTGGACAATTTCAGCCAAGCAGCATTTACAGTACAGATTCCGTAGCCAGCTCTCGAACCGAAATCCCAGTCATCCGTTGCAAAATCTTCACCTGCATTTAGATTAGCAGTCATCTTTAGATGTGTTTGTTACCAAACACCTTTATACATTGTAGATTATGCGCTTGAAGCGATACCCCAGTAGTATCTATAAGTAGAGCTAGTAATACCATTTGCATCAGTAGCTACA
>JBDRPR010000293.1:0-3898 GCA_043826845.1 Bacteroidota bacterium | reverse complement strand
GGCGACAGGATGGCTGTGGAACTAGTTCAGGACAAGTACGAATATATGAGTATAATGGTAGTATTTGGATGCAAAAAGGGACTGATATTGATGGTGAAGCCGGAATGGATTATTCAGGTGGTTCAGTCAGCTTATGTTCTGATGGCACTATTGTAGCTATTGGTGCTGTTGGAAATGATGGAAGTGCAATTGATGCGGGCCATGTAAGAGTTTATAGTTGTAGTTCACATAGTAATATTAACGAAACAGCTTGCGATATCTATACTTCTCCAAGTGGAAAATACACATGGACAAGCACAGGAATTTACCTTGATACAATTCCAAATGCAATGGGTTGTGATAATTGTATTACCATAAATCTGACAGTAAATAATAGCTCCAGTTCATCAATTGCTGAATCTTCCTGCGACAGTTATATTTCACCAAGTGGAAAAATATGGGCAAGCTCAGGAGTATATAATGATACAATTCCAAATTTATCAAATTGTGATAGTGTAATAACTATTGACCTCACAATTAACAACAGTACAAATTCATCAATTACTGAAACAGTATGTGATAGCTATACTTCTCCAAGCGGAAAAACATGGACAAGTACTGGAATATATCTTGACACAATTCCAAATGCAATAAGTTGTGATAGCATTATTACAATAAACTTAACTGTTAATCCTGAATATTACTTAACAGAAAACGCAAGTATTTGTTCAGGACAAGATTATACATTCCCTGATGGAACAACGCAAACAAATATTTCATCTCAGGTTGTTTATACAAGCAATTTGCTATCAGAATTTAACTGTGATTCAATAATACAAACTACTGTTGATGTTAATCCTTTATATAACTTATCAGAAAATGTCAGTATTTGTTCTGGAGAAGATTATACTTTTCCTGATGGAACAACACAAACAAATATTACATCTCAGGTTGTTTATACAAGCAATTTGCTATCAGAATTTAACTGTGATTCAATAATACAAACTACTGTTGATGTTAATCCTGTATATAACCTATCAGAAAATGTCAGTGTTTGTTCAAACGGTGTTTATACATTCCCTGATGGAACAACACAGACAAACATAACAACACAGGTTGTTCATACAAGCAATTTGCAATCAGAATTTAGTTGTGATTCGGTAATACAAACTACTGTAGATGTTAATCCTGTATTTGACTTTTCAGAAAATGTCAGTATTTGTTCAGGCGAAAATTATACTTTCCCGGATGGAACAACACAAACAAATATTACAGCACAAGTAGTTCATACAAGCTATTTACATTCAGAATTTAATTGTGATTCAATAGTACATACTACTGTAGATGTTAATCCTGTATATAACTTATTAGAAAATGTAAGTGTTTGTTCAGGCGAAGATTATACTTTCCCTGATGGAACAACGCAGACAAATATTACAGCACAGGTTGTTTATACAAGCAATTTTCAATCAGAATTTAACTGTGATTCGATAATACAAACTACTGTAGATGTTAATCCTGTATATAACTTATCAGAAAATGTCAGTATTTGTTCTGGAAATGATTATACTTACCCTGATGGAACAACACAAACAAATATTACAACACAAGTTGTTTATACAAGCAATTTGCTATCAGAATTTAGTTGTGATTCAATAATACAAACTACTGTAGATGTTATTACGATAGATACATCGGTGGCACAAAATGCAGCTGTTTTAACTGCAAATACACCAGGAGCATCATATCAGTGGTTAGATTGTGATAATTCAAATAATCCTATTAGTGGTGAAACAGGTCAATCATTTACCGCAGTTGTTAATGGTTATTATGCTGTCGAAATAACTGACAATGCATGTAAAGATACATCTTCTTGTTACTATGTTACCTCAATCGGAATTTCAAAAGAAATTTCGGAAAATGGAATCTTTGTTTATCCAAATCCTTCTAAAGGAGAGTTTAAGGTTATTGCTGAAAATATAAAGTCCATTGAAATATACAATGAACTTGGACAAATTATTTTTCAAACTAAGGAAGATTCAGGTATTAATATAAGCAGTCAACCAAAGGGTATCTACTTTATAAAAGTTATTACCGAAGAACAAATTATAACCAGAAAATTAATAATACAATAAAAAAAGATGAACAAACTATATGATTTGTTTCAGGAAAAAGAAAAATTTCTCATTGGTATCGAATTGGTTGGTACTCGGGGGATTATACAACAGGAAAATGGTCAGAAGTTAATTGCACTTGTTGAAGATTTATGTAAATATACTGAAGTTGATTGGATATCATTCACAGATAACGCCGGTGGGAACCCAATGATATCACCGGAATATCTGGGCAGAAAGGTTCATAGCTTAGGCAAACATACAGTAATTAATATTACTTGTAAAGATAGCAACAGAAATGCTTTGGAAAGTAAAGCATGGCAATATACCAGCGAAGGTTTCGACAACCTTATGGTACTGACAGGTGATTATCCAATTGAAGGATATAAAAGCATTGCACAACCCGTTTTTGATATTGATTCTGTGGGGCTTTTAAAAATGCTTTCTGATATGAATAATGGTCTTGTCATCAAAGGGAAAAAACCTGACACCACGGTTTCACTTAATAAAACCACCTTTTTGCTTGGATGTACTGTTTCTCCATTCAAATTCAGTGAATCGGAGCAAATGATGCAATATGAAAAATTACTATTAAAGATAAAAAATGGTGCTTCTTTTATAATTCCACAACTTGGGTATGATATAAGAAAATCCCATGAATTACTCTGTTTCATGCAGGAAAACTCTATAGATATTCCAGTCATTGGGAACATTTACAGGCTTACAGCAGGCATAGCAAGATTATTTAATCAGGGATTTTTTCCGGGTTGTGTCGTATCAGATGATTTAATGGCAAGAATTGATAAAGAAAAAAATTCAGAGGATAAAGGCAAAAGCTTTTTTACATCATTTGCAGCAAAGCAGCTTTGTTGCTTTAAGGGGATGGGGTACAAGGGTGTATATATAGCAGGAATCGATAAACATGAAGATTTCGGCTCAATTCTAGAGAAAGCAAAGGAATACGAAACCAGCGACTGGCACGATTTTATTCCGGATATCACCAATCCTCGTCCCAAGGAATTTTACTGCTATTCATTAGATGCAAAGACGAATCTTTCAGATATTAGCAAAAAGAATGATCATCTGACTAATTTTAAAAAATCGCTATATTCAAAACATGTTTCTTTGTCATACCGTTTCAGTCGTATGATACATGCTATTTCTTTTAAAAATCCATCATCTTTTTTAGGCATACACAGAGCATATTACAAATGGGCAACAAAAAATTCATCCCTAAGATGTTATAATTTTTCTTATTTCCATGAGAGAATGATTAAGTCTGCACTCTTTAATTGCAGGGAATGCGGGGATTGCTCGCTCCCTGATATTACTTATTTGTGCCCTGAATCACAATGTTCCAAAAATCAGAGGAACGGTCCCTGCGGAGGAAGCGACAGAGATAAATGTGAAGTGACAAAATTCGGTAAATACTGTATCTGGGTAAAAGCTTATAATCGTAATAAATATTTTAACAGGGACAAAATTAAACTCCTTGACAGGTCTGTGGTACTAAAGGATAATAATTTATACAGAACTTCTGGATGGGCAAATTTTTTCCTACAGAAAGATCATAGTGCAAAAAAATAAAATACTTTAATTAAACTTAAAGGTTATGTTTTAGAATAATGTGGGAATATAAATATGCTAAGTACTATCAACAATTTGCCAATTTTTGCTTAGATACTAAAGGATGATTGCCAAATTTTTGATATAGATATGCTACATGTATACTCATTCCTTTTCCTTCCTTTAGGACTGAGGCAAAGAAAAGGAATGATTTACTATATTTATTTTCTACAATATCA
>JBDRPR010000292.1:0-20564 GCA_043826845.1 Bacteroidota bacterium | reverse complement strand
GCATAAAGCCGCCAATCACCCACTCCCTCTCATCCTTAAAACCTAAATAACTGTCATTCTGAGCGAAGAGAAACGAAGCGAAGAATCTCTTATAAGGTTTTATAGTTTTGTCGGTCAGTAGTGATTTACAATAATTATTTGATCGAATAATGTGAAGCATCAGAAGTCAGGACATATTATCAGACTAATTGCAACAGCCTTTTTGACCATTTAAAACTTTAAATGCTTTTGCAAACAATTCATCTACATCATAAATCAATTCAGCTTTAAATAATTCCCAGGTGTCATTTCCTTTATCAAAATGACCCCCCTTTAGTCCCTGATAGCTATCTGGAGGGGTAAAGCGAATTTTCAGAAAAGAGACTTATCGGAGTACATTCAAACCTATATAAATTTTACAAAGGAAGATGTTTTTACTATGGTTGAATGAAAAAATAAGGTTTTTTCTATGATCATAAATACTTTACATAATCTTAAAAAACCTTATTCAATAATTTTTTAGTAACTACTCAACCGGTATTCTTTCTCTATAATGCTGATAAACTTCAGTAACTACAGAAGTATCAGTTTCACGCTTTCCCGTCATTCCCGCATCGATTGAATTAATCAGGTTATAGGTTAAACGGTTGAGCTACTGGTTTAGTCAATAGGCTATTGTTTTAGGTTTTTAACAATAGACCGACGACTTTTAACCAAACCAGCAGCCCAACCTATAAACCATCAACAAAAATGCTACAATTTACCCCATTTCAAGTAAACATAAAAATATTACAATAAGACAAAGACAAAGTCAAAATTAAACTATATTGAATATGCAATCGGTACAAATTCTTAACTTTGCCAACATGAAAAGATGTGGTTGCGTAACTTTGAGTAGGGGGATTAAAAAAAACAGGTATGAATAATACCTGAGTAGTTACATAAGAATAAAGACCTGTTTTTTTTATCGAACAAAAAGCGAAGGATAAAAAGCCTGAATAGCTATCGCTACACCAACCAATATTGCTACAGACAGACACAAAACAATTGTAATGCGCTTATATCTTAAGGCTTCCTTTTTTGATTTTATCAACCTGAATAAATTGAATAATGAAAAAATAATTTTCCTGAATTGAGTATCTGTTTTAATTATAAAATCGGACGCTCCATGTTTAAAAGCTTTAATTGCAATATCGATATCATCATCTCTGGTTAGCATAATCACATTGGTTTCATTGTACTCTTTTATTATCCGATCAAGTACCTTAATTCCATTGGCAGCCTCAGAATCACTGCTATTCAGGTGATAATCAAGAATCACAATTTGAGGCTTTTCTTCTTTAAATTTCTCCATGCACATTTCACCGGTTTCAAACAAAAATATTTTGCATGGAATGTTTGCAAAAGCAGTTTCAATATCTGTTTTTAATGCAAGTGCAAACAATTTATTGTCTTCGACAATAAAAATTCTGATTTGAGTTTTATTATTCATAATATTGAGTATTTAATATTTAGGATTAGTTCATAATATTGTTTAAATGTATTTTAGTTTTTCTCTTTCTGTTTCTTCAATTGACTGATTGCATATCAAAGTAAGTTTCTTATTGAGCTCCTTAATTCTCTCAATACCAGTTGCGCTTTTCCCCAACTCTTCCATCTCCTGAAGTACAGATGATAATACTGAAATTCCCATGATCGAAACTGACGACCTCATGGTATGCGAATAGTTCGAAATGGTACTATAATCAGTTTTTATAATTGCCTCATTGATATATTGCAGTTCTTCTGGAATCTGTTTTAGAAAAACATCCATAATTCCTAAAATTAAATGCTTTTTCCTGTTCACCATTTTGGCGAGATAGCTGAAATCACATACATTATTGAGGCTCTTTTGGGATTCGCTTTTGATCATCTCTCTAATTTTTTTTTGTTAATTCATACATTTTTTCAAAAAGCAGAATGGTATTTATCGGTTTTGAAATGTAATCGTTCATTCCTAATCTCAAACACCTTTCTCTTTCACCTGCCATTGCGTGTGCGGTCATTGCAATTATTGGTATATTGTTTTTTAACTCAGTCCTTATGACAGTTGCTGCTTCATATCCGGTCATTACAGGCATTTCCATGTCCATAAGGATAATGTCAAAAATGGAAGTGCGCGAAGTTGAACCATTATTCTTCTTGAGTTTTTCAATACATATACTGCCGTTTTCTGCAACCTGAGCTTGTAAATTGTTCTCTGAGAACAAACTTAAAATCAACTGAACATTAAGTTTGCTATCTTCGACCAGTAATATTTTTAATTTACTCAGGTCTTCCATGTTGTAATTCATTTCAACATTTTCTGGCTTTATCTGAGTCTGTGATGTTTTTTTATAAGGAATGCTGAATGAAAACACTGACCCCTTATTTAATTCGCTTTTAACAGATAATATCCCTCCCTGAAGTTCTGCCAATTTCTTTGAGATACTCAGGCCTAGTCCTGTTCCTCCATACAATCTTGTTGTATGAGATTCGGCTTGTGTAAACCGATCGAATATCTGCTCTAATTTATCCTGAGATATCCCTATTCCTGTGTCAGTCACTGAAAACGCCAACATTATCTGATCATCTTTTTTATTTTGAACACTTGCATGAACATGCACACTTCCTTCTTTAGTGAATTTTATAGCGTTGTCAACAAGATTAATAATTATCTGGGTAAGGCGAGTATGATCTCCCAGCAATACATCCGGAACATTTTCATCACAACTGAATGATAATTCAATGTTTTTTTCTTTTGCCCTGTCTAACAGTAAAACCTTGAGCGATTTCATGGTCTCTTTAACACTAAAAGCTACTGATTCAAAAGTCATCATGCCGGCTTCTATCTTCGAAATGTCCAGTATATCATTAATAATAACCAATAGATTTTCTCCCGCTGTTTTTATAGCTGCCACATATTTTTTTTCTTTTTCCCCCAGTTTTTTTTTCGATAACAAACCCGAGAAGCCCATAACGGCATTTAAAGGAGTTCTTATTTCATGGCTCATATTAGCTAAAAAGGCTTCAATCAATCTGTTCGATTCTTCTGCTCTTTTGGTGGCACTTTCTGCTTTGCTTTTAGATTCAATCAATTCATTTTCAAATATTGTCTGTTTGGTAATATCTCTTGCCACTACAACAACTCCCTGCACAATTCCACTTTCGTTTTTATAAACAGATCCGTTGAATAATACATCGGTTAAGTGGCCATCTTTATGACAAAGTGTAAGCGGTGAATCTGCAACAGAACCCTTTGCAAAGACATTCTGATAAACTTCACGGGCTTTTTGTGGTTTAGTGAAGTAGTTGAAAAAGTCTGACCCTGTCAATATTTCACGTGAGACACCTGTAATATTAATAGTAGCTTCATTCATATCGGTGATTTTACCCTCTGAATTAATTGTCAATAATGGATCAAGACTTGCTTCAATAAGGCTGAGGGAATATTGTGAAGCTGATTTTTCAAAATCAATTTTTGCCTTCAGCAATTGTTCTCTAAACCTTCTTGATCTTAGTATGTCTGTATAAATGAAATATGAAAACAGGAGGGAAAGTACTAATCCGATTACTGTAAACCAGTTACTGAATGAATTAATCTGAGCTGTTGTCTCTTTTGTCGCCAATTTAATCTTGTTTCTTGTTTCGACAAGCTCTTTTTCTTCCATACTCTTCAATAAAAATAAAATGCGATTTGTTAATATATATTCTCGTTGGGCAATGTGTATTTCTTGAGCTAACAGCCTGTTATTAGTTTTTTCTTCATGCTGTACCTGAGTAATTATTTCCAGTATATTTTCCTGATCTGAAGCAGATATTTTATTTTTATTGTCACCGGTTGAGAATAGCTGAGAGAAAAACGATTTTTCCTTTTTTCCTGAATTTTGTTTATTGTTTTCTATGGGAGTTGCCCTTTTAATCTTTATGTCTTGAAGTAATTGTAAAAGAATATCTTGCGAATTTTTTCCTGTCTTTAATTCTATATATTCTTTAAAAAGATCCAGTCTGAGTGAAATAAGTTCACTTAATGTGTCAATTTGTCCTGAGAAAATATCTTTCGATTTTACATCTTCTATGCTTGTAATTTTACCTTCTGAAGACATATAAAGTAAAGTATCCAACCTTGAGTTCAGAAAATTGATATTGTTTTTATAATTATACAAAAATGTCGTGTCATGACATATAACATAAGCTTTTACATTTGCTTCTGCATTATAAATACAGTCGGATATTTCTTTTAATTTGAGAAGTTTGATGTTCGGCTCCAATATAGCTGATACATTTTCAGTTAATTGAGAAGATTTTTTTTGAGTCACATTAAGAGCAATAAAAAATAATGCGGCAATAAATCCAAAACCAAGGATTACCTTAATAATAATTTTTCTGATTTTTTTAAGATCCATTTTGCCTGTTATTTCTTATCAGATGATGGTAATTAATTTCATTTCATTCTTGAACTTATTTGATAGTTCAAAGGTGAGCACAATTAATAGCCTTATTGTTACATAACTTTTTAAAAGAGTTACATATTTCACACTATTCCCTTGCAGTACTTTTACCCTGAGGACAATCAGGAAGGGAAAAAATCACGTATCAAATGCTAATTTCCGTTGAATTTAAAAATTGGTAAAGAAAAAATAAAAGTGCTTCCCTTGTCAATTGTACTTTCAACAAATATTTCACCTTTATTTCGGACAATAAATTCTTTGCATAAAATCAGGCCCAGTCCACTCCCCTCTTCTTTATTAGTTCCGACAAAAGAAAAATCAGAGTTAATTGAAAACAATTTATTTAAGTCAGATTCATTTATTCCTGGTCCGCTATCTTTGACTGACACTTCAATATAGTTATTTTTAATTTTTGCATTAACTTCAACTAAACCGGTAATACTAGTGAATTTAACGGCGTTCGATAACAAATTGATTATAACTGTATTTAACATCATTTCATCAGCAAATACATAAAAATTCCTGTTGATTGTCAATTTTATTTTAATGTTTTTATTTTTAGCAGCAGATATAATGTGGGTAATTTTTTTCTCTACAATAGATTTCAGGTTTAGACCGACTGGATTAAAAGTTAAAACACCCCATTGTGATTTTGACCATAATAACAGATTTCCCAACAAATCATAGAAATTTTCTGAAGCAGTATGAAGATCAATCAGATTATCCAAAATTTCCTTGCTGGAAAACTGTGAAAAGTTATTTAACATTTGCTTCAATAAATACTTGGATGCAAACGCAGGACTTTTCAAATCATGTGATATTATTGAAAAAAATTTATCTTTGGTTGTATTAATTTCTGCTAATTTTTGTCTTGCAAATTTAAGTTCAATATGAGTCGATACTCGCGCAGTAAGTTCACTGACATTAAAAGGCTTGGTAATATAATCCACTGCGCCATGTTCAAATCCTTTTAAAACATTTTCCATTTCTGATGCAGCGGTTAAAAAAATCACCGGAATTTCATTCGTTTTGGTGTTTGATTTCAGTGCTTTACATACTTCAAAACCATCCATTACAGGCATTTGTATGTCAAGAAGAATTAAATCGGGAGGATGTATATTTGTTGATTGCAAAGCATGTTCCCCTGAATTTGAGATACTGATATTATAACCCTTTTCATAAAGAATATTGCCTAACACCTGAATGTTTTGCGGGTTATCATCAACAATTAATATTAATGGTTTTGTATTTGGTTTCATGTGTTAATTTTTATTTTTTAAATTATGGTCACATGGTCCCGATAGTCCCGATAGCTATCGGGATCGGGAGCCTAATAATCATTCCG
The DNA here is from genome assembly GCA_043826845.1 of Bacteroidota bacterium. GTDB lineage: Bacteria > Bacteroidota > Bacteroidia > Bacteroidales > CAYTAU01 > JBDRPR01. The sequence goes on along the minus strand of JBDRPR010000292.1, from coordinate 14,771 downwards.
ATAGCTATCGGAACAATTTGTGATAAATTTTTGTCATGGGCATTTCATATTATTTATTAATCATATCACTGAGTCGTTTTATGTTTTCATTGATTTTCTCAATGTTAAAGGATGCCATATTCATTGATAATTCTTTACAGATGTCATCAATTATCTCAATTTTCTTTTCTTTATTAAATTTTTTCAGTTTTTTTACAAATTCCTGCAATTCGTCCATATTTAACGCTCTTTTTAAAATATTAATCGTGGGCATGAACCGAATAGTAATTTCTTCATTTACTTCCTTCGGAATTTTTATTTGATCAGGAGTGACTTTTTTGATTTTTGCTCTTTTCTTCTTCTTATTAATAATTTCCGGTAATTCTTCATATGGCAAATATTTTATTAGTTTTTCCAATAATTCATCTTTATAAATTGGTTTAATAAGGAAATCGTTTGCTACACTTCTGATATGGTCCTTTTGTTTTTTCATACCAGAGGCAGTAAGTGCAATTACAGGTATATCCTTCATATCATGGTCTGATTTAATAATATCAATAGCTGTATAACCGTCCATAATAGGCATCTGCATGTCCATTAAAATTAAATCGGGACGTTGTTTGTGTATTGCATTTAAGCATTCTTCACCGTTTTCTGCTTCAATAATGGTGATATTAAGCGTTTCGAGATATCCTTTTACAATCAATCTATTAGAAAGAACATCTTCAGTTAAAAGAATTACAGGGTTTTTAAACCTGATTTTTGAATAAATTTTATTCTCCTTATCCTTGTTTTCATTAATTCTCAAGGAGGCTATTTCTAAATTATAAACCGAAAAACTAAAAACTGAACCTCTCCCAACCTCGCTTTCAACGGTTATTGTTCCTCCAAGCAATTCTATCAATCTTTTTGTTATACTAAGACCTAAACCGGTACCTCCATATTTAAGGCTATCTCTGCGTTCTACCTGGATAAATGGTTCGAATATATTCTTTATCTGATCAGGAGGAATGCCTATACCGGTATCTTTTATTGTAAATATCATATCAACCTTACTGCCTTCTTTATCTTTAGGAATAATGCGAACAGATATTTCGACATATCCTTTATGGGTGAATTTCACTGAATTTCCGATAAGGTTGAATAAAATTTGTCTGAGGAATTTTTCATCTGTGATGACGCTTTCCGGAATATCTTTTGAGATCTTAATATTTATTGCCAGCCCTTTCTCTTTTGCTTTCATAAGGAATATTGACTGCAATTCCTGAATAATGCTGTTCAGATTTACAGGTTCATACTGAATGACCATCCTGCCTGCTTCTACTTTCGACAAATCAAGAATATCATTAATAAGATTGAGAAGCACTTTGCTACTTTGTATAATATTATCAAGGTATTCTGTATATATTTTTTGGCCGGCAACTTTTTCCTTTAGTATGCTTGAAAATCCTACAATAGCATTTAGTGGTGTGCGTATTTCGTGACTCATATTGGCAAGAAATTCGCTTTTCATCTTATTAGCATCTTCAGCAGTTTTTTTTGCATGCATCAATTCATTTTCAATTCTTTTTTGCTCGGTAATATCCCTTGCAACCAGAACTGCTCCAAGTACATTCCCTATGTCATCTTTATAAACCGATCCATTAAATAATACGTCGGTGAGTTTTCCGTCCTTAATAGTTAATGGAAAATCTGCCACGAAACCTTTTGCGAAGACTTTTTTATAGACTTCATTGGCTTTATCAGGATTGGTAAAATAATTAGAAAAATCTGTGTTGATCAGTTTCTCTCTTGATTCTTCGGTTACTTTTACCGTTGCCTGATTCATATCGGTAATTTTGCCATCAGGACTAATTGTAAATAATGGGTCTCGACTTGCCTCAATAAGACTAAGAGTATATTCAGAATCCAATTTTAATGAAAAACTGAGTGCTTCAAGTTGCTTGTTTGCAGATTCACGTTTTAATTTTTCTTCATTTTGAAAAACAAGCTCTTTATCCGCAATTATTAATTCTGCTGCACGTTTTTCCTTCTCATTGTTTTGAAAAATAAGCTCTTTGTTAGCTATAATTAATTCATTAGCACGTTTTTCTTTCTCGTTGTTTTGAAAAGCAAGCTCTCTGATGGCGATAATTAATTCATTAGCACGTTTCTCCTTCTCATCATTTTGAAAAGCAAGTTCTTTGTTTGCAATAATTAACTCAGCAGCCCGTTTCTCCTTCTCTTCGTTCTGAAAAACAAGTTCTTCGTTAGCAATGATTAGCTCTGCTGCCCGTTTTTCTTTCTCTTCGTTCTGAAAAACAAGTTCTTCGTTGGCAACTATTAGCTCTGCTGCCCGTTTTTCTTTCTCTTCGTTCTGAAAAGCAAGTTCTTTGTTGGCAATAATTAACTCAGCAGCCCGTTTCTCCTTCTCTTCGTTCTGAAAAACAAGTTCTTCGTTAGCAATGATTAATTCTGCTGCACGTTTTTCTTTCTCTTCATTCTGAAAAGCAAGTTCTTTGTTGGCAATTATTAGCTCTGCCGCACGTTTTTCTTTCTCATTGTTTTGAAAAGCAAGCTCTTCACTGGCAATAAAAAATTCTTCTATCTTTTTTCGGTTTTTCATATTGTTTCTAAACTGACTTTTAAATTGTATGTATCATATATATTTGTCAATAGTTTCAGTTAATTTTTTATTAAGAAATTTCAATACCTACTACCAAAATATCATCTGTCTGATAATTGCTTCCCTGCCACTTTTTTAAAAATTCCAATAATTCATTTTTCATGATATTAAGAGGGTGATCCATTAATAATGAAATTTGATTCATAAATCTTTTTCGGGTTAATTTTTTATTATTGCGGCTATCAAACTGATCTGTTATTCCATCAGTAAACATAAAAATTCTGTCACCACTAGTCAGTTTAAAAATTTGTTTACTGAAAACTGAATTGTTGCTTTCTAAGCCACCAATTGAAGATTTATTTGGTTTAATTTCTTTTAACCTGCCTTTGCTGGAATAATAAATGGATCTTTTGGCACCTGCAAACTCCACTATTTTAGTTTTGTTATCTATTACGCATAAGGCTAAGTCCATACCATCGTGAGACAGATCGATTTCCTGCTTAAGAATGCTTCGGAACCTATCGTTCAGGTTATATAATATTTCAGAAGGGTCAAAAATGTTTTCAATTTTAATAATTTCATTTAACATATTATGTCCGAGCATTGAGAGTAAAGCCCCCGGAACACCATGACCAGTGCAATCAGCGACAACAATGTAGGTTTTCTCTATAACCTGTTCAACCCAGTAGAAATCTCCATTCACTATATCTTTTGGCTTAAAAATTAAAAAATGGTCTATCCCTTTTCCAGCAAGAAATTTTAAATTGGGAAGTATGCTTTCCTGTATCCTTTTTGCGTAATGAATACTGTTTTTGATATCATTATAAGCCTCGTTGAGTTTATTGTTTGTGTTTTGGAGTTTGACATTTAGTGTTTTAATATCTTCTTTTGATTTTTTCAACTCTAAATGATTAGCAATACGTGCTGTAAGCTCAGCTACATTAAATGGTTTTGTAATATAATCAACAGCCCCAACTTTAAAACCATGTAATAAATCTTTTGTTTCAACTTTTGCTGTCAAAAATATTACTGGGATGTCTTTTGTTTTAGGTTTTAATTTTAATTCCTTACACACTTCATAACCATCCATTTCAGGCATTTGTACGTCAAGCAAAATTAAATCAGGAAGATTGGTGTTTACCGTTTGCAAAGCATGAGCTCCCGAGGATGAAATACTGACATTATATCCTTTGCTGTAAAGAATATTGCCTAGTACCTGAATATTTCTGGGTGTATCATCCACAATCAAAATCAAGGGCTTTTTATTAATATTCAAAGGTTTATTTATAATATAATGATCTTGTGAATGAATATTTATTAATGATCCCTGAATTTCAAATTTCTTGAACATGATTTTTACACAATTAATCTGAATGCTCCTTAAAAGCATTTTGGTGCAAAATTGAGGAACTTTCTATCTGGAAATGTTATACAACTTTAGAAATATGTTACAACATTCACATATAAAAAAGGGAGGAAAGTATGGTAGATTTTATCTTATACCCTTATTCCTCATCACAGGAATGAAGCATTTTTTATTGAGAAACCAGAGACCCTGTTTGAATAATTATGTTATTGTTGCTTAATTTATAAAAATACATACCCGATGGGAGATTGTCTGTTTTAACTGTTTTTAATTGTTCTTCAATATTTGTATTTACAAACTCTTCACCCAAAGCATTTAATATTATTAAATCATAATTGTTGATCTCAGATGCATCATTTATCCTTATAGTTAAAAAAGTGCAAAATGGATTTGGATTAATGAAAAAGGTGTCCATGGTTATTTCAACAAAATTTAAGAATTCTGTTTTTGAATATGAATACTTGCCGTCAAAATCTGTTTGCTTAAGACGATAATAAGAAGTATTTTCAATGTGATTGTAATCAATTGTTGAATAAAAAATTATTGTATTGCTGCTTCCGGCACCTTGCACTTTAGTCAATTCATTAAAAATTAATCCATCCTTTGAACGTTGAACAGTAAAGAAATCATTATTGGTTTCGCTTGCAGTTGACCATTCGAGAAGAACATTCTCTCCAACCGGACTTACATTAAAATTCAGTAATTCAATCGGTAAAGATAGCGATCCTAATGTAACATTATTGTTATTTAATGAAATTGCTCCCCCTCGCGAAAGACCATTACCTTCCAGAGAAGAGCTGTCTAATAAACTGATGGCTCCCGACGCAATTATTATACCCCTGAAAACAGAACTGTCTCCTAATTCGAATGCTCCGTTTATTTGCCAGTAAACATTGTTAAAGGAGGCTAGATTAATTAAAATGACATTTGAATTAATGCTTGTTGATAAAGCTCCATCTATCTTGAAAATGAATATAGCATCAGGATCCCCTTTTCCATCCAGAATTAAGTCTCCGGTTAATAATGAAGCAGCTCCAAGGCAGTATATATGCGGTGGAAGAACCTTATTATTTCCTAATGTAGTCCCTATTGTAGAATCACAGGCAAGTGCAAATAATTGGCTATAAGCAATCTCTAAATCATTGGCTGCTTGTGCAGAAGTGAGATCAACAACATGAATCTCGCCAACTACCGTTCCTGGACTTGGGAATCCGGTTAGTGCGCCGATATTAGTTCCTATATCACCTGTCACTTTTGTTTCCCTGAGATTGTCAAATGCTCCCGTTGAGGTAAACAAAGCAAAACTTGAAGACGTCCCCAGATCAGGTGCTTGTCCTGAAATTATATTCGTAACAAATGAAAAAGTGCCAACAAAAATAATAAGTAATAATTTATTTTTCATGTGTTTATTTTTTTATTTTTTAAATTATTGTCACATGGAATGCCCTAATAATCATATCGGTTTGTGATAAATTTTTATCATGGGCATTTCATATTAAAATATACTAATGTGTTGATATATGCGATGCAAAATTGCACTTCATTATACTAATCTGTGTTATATTACTTTATTTGCTAAATATTTTGTTCAATCAATTCCTGAACAATATTTTCTTTGGATCATTTAATTCAGGGCTGAATTAAAAATAGCCCTTTTCTTAGGCATTTATCAAAAAGGAAATATTACCTTGTTTTTCTCAATGCCAAAAGGCTTTATTTCGTTAAATTCTGAGATCGTATGGGTCGCAATTGTTGATTAAACTATTTTCTTTATTAATTTATTCGACGATCAATCCATTATCTACAGTCCAGACTCCTGGAGCATTCCATGCTATTCTGTCAGCTTCATCCTTCTGAAATAGTGAACGCACAGTACCACTTAACACAACTCTTTTGCCTGTAACTTCTACTCTTATATCTTGATTATCAATCGCCCAGCTACGTCTAAGTGCACGTTCTATGTCTTTTTTCTCAATATCATCAATTATTTCTGATTTAATTTCAATTAAATTTCTTACTGCTTTCACTCCATTTAGATTAATAACAGAGTTTTTTGCTGCCTCTTTCTGGTAATTCCATTGTAGTTCTCCTTCAAGTGTAACACCACCCGCTTCAACTTTTACTTTTACTTTGTCATCAGGCACCTTCCAGTTCAACCTAAAAGCATTTAATACATCCTTTGCAATTTCATTATCATCTTTTGTTTTATCATCTTTAAATTTGACTTCAATTTTTTCTACAACAGCTTTCACTCCAACAACATTTTTAGTTATGTTTTCTGCTTCTGTTTTTTTTGCAAAACTGTCAACAATTCCAGTTAAAGTAATAACTCCCTGTTTTGCCGTAATACCAATTTCTGCCGAGCTCAACAGCCGATCCCAGGCAATTGCATCATGAACGTCTTTTTGTAAGTCAATATCTGATTTCATCTTTTTTGTTTTTAGAAACATTAATTGAAATGCAAATATGAGGACTATAATCCCTTAAAGCATTACACTATTTCAGATAAGACTTACATCATTCACACATTATTCAGTGTATCGTTTCTTTTGTATTTTAGTTTTTTAAAGAAGGTGGGAGTTAATCCTGTTATTTTTTTAAACTGGTTGGATAAATGAGCCACGCTACTGTAATTCATCAGGTAGGATATTTCTGTAAGATTGAGTTCGTCATACAGAAGCAATTCTTTAACCCTCTCAATTTTATGGGCAATTATATATTGCTCAATTGTTGTCCCTGTCACTTCTGAAAAGAGATTGGCCAGATATGTGTAATCATAATTGAGTTTTTTACTTATGTAATCAGAAAAATTTATTTTTGGAAGCTCCTCAGAATAATGAACTATTTCAACAATTACCGTTTTTATTTTTTCAATCAGAATTGCTTTTTTATCGTCCATCAGTTCAAGACCAGACTTAAGAAGCGCAATTTTTAGCCTGATACGCTGTTCTTTTGTAATATCTTCGAGTATATCCACTTCTCCTAAATCTACCACTAAATAATGTAAGCCGAGTTTGTCAAGTTCTGCCTTTACAATCATTTTACAACGAATGCTTACCATAAATTTAATAAATATTTTCATCCTTATGTGAATTTAAATTTAAAGTATAGTCCCGATAACTATCAGGATTTCATCTGTGATTATGCTTAACTTAAATATTTGCTTCATTTTGACAAGGGACTAAATGGTTTGTTTATCTGTCCTGATATCATATCGCTGTCCCTGCTCAACCATAGAGCCAACCATATTTACTATAAAAGTCTAGCTCAACAACTATTTATTTAAAGTAAAGATACAAATTTTTGTCCGATATATGTCTCTTTTGAATTTCTAAATCTGATGAGGATAGGCACTTCCCCATTTTTTAGGGGTTTTGTTTGCTTGATATAAAACGAAAAAGCGATCCGATTTCTTGTTTCCATTTAGTCCTCCTTTTTTAATGGTTAAAACTACATGAACCAGTTCGTTTCAAGAAGTGCAAGTTTTTGAAAATCATGGAAAAAACACCGGTTCAGCTGGACTAAAATAAAAATCGGTTAGTCCAGCTGGAAAACCAGCTAGCTTGGGTTGTTTTTCATTTCATCCAAGGAACGCTTCTTGCTTCGATTTGCGACAAAGTTATAATAACTTTTTTGTATAAACAAGAAAAAAGATTTGATTATAATATATTTTATCTATATTTGTCGGATATTTGCAACATTAACACTAATAATAGAGCATTATGATGAATAATGACAACATCAACTGGTTTGCAATGAGCGATACAGCGCTCGTAGGTATTATGGGTTTATTTGTTAAGCATCATCGCCTGAAACAAAATAAAACACAGGAACAACTTGCGGTGGAAGCTGGTATTAATCGTTCTACCCTCAGCTTATTTGAGAACGGAGAGAGTACAAACCTCCTTACTTTTGTCCAGTTACTGCGTGCCCTCAAACTCCTTAACATATTTCAGGAATTTCAGGTTAAAACTCAATACAGTCCGATACAACTGGCAAAGCTTGAAAAATCGCAGCGTATCAGGGCAAGCCGTTCCGGCAATATAAAATCCAAACCAAAATCCAACTTGTAATGGCAAATACAGCGAATATTAAATTATGGAACAAAGCTGTTGGCTCGGTTGCGTGGGATGCATCTTCAGGCACAGCCACATTTGAATTTGAAAATTCTTTTCTGAATACGAATTGGGATATTTCACCTGTCATGATGCCTTTATCGGGAGCTGCCGGAAACATATACAGTTTCCCTGAACTACGCAGGTCAACAACTTTCAAAGGAATGCCGGGCTTATTGGCAGATGTTCTTCCAGACAAATATGGTAATGCCCTTATTGATGCCTGGCTTATCAGACAAAAACATCCTACCGGCAGCCTTAATCCTGTTGAAATGCTTTGTTTTATTGGCAAGAGGGGAATGGGTGCATTGGAATTTGAACCGCCGGACCCTAAGGGTACAAATACTGCAACAAAAATTGAAATAGATGAGTTGGTAAAAGTTGCAAATACTATTCTTTCAGGCAGAAAAAACTTCATCTCACGTATTTCAGGTAACGATGAAAAAGCGCTACTCGATATTTTAAAAATTGGTACTTCAGCCGGTGGGGCGAGAGCAAAAGCAGTTATTGCATACAACCCGAAGTCCGGTGAAGTACGCAGCGGTCAGGCTGATGCTCCGAAAAACTTCACTCACTGGCTGATTAAATTCGATGGTGTTACCGACAGTCAGTTTGGCGCTACATATGGATATGGCCGTGTGGAAATGGCATATCACTTAATGGCATTAGATGCCGGAATTGAAATGTCTGAATGTCGTTTGTATGAAGAAAACGGCAGAGCACATTTTATGACCCGTCGTTTTGACAGGGATATGGAATCAGGTAAAATTCATATGCAAAGTTTTTGCGCTATGAGGCATTTTGATTTTAATGATGTTGGATATTACAGTTACGAGCATCTGTTTGAAACTATTCGTATGCTTGGTCTGCCATATCCCCAGACGGAACAGGTGTTCAGGCGCATGGTATTTAATGTTATTGCACGAAACTGTGACGATCATACCAAGAACTTTGCATTTCTGATGGATAAAGATGGAAGTTGGAGATTAGCTCCGGCGTTTGATGTATGCCATTCATACCGACCCGGAAGTGAATGGGTAAGTATGCAATCTTTAACAGTAAACGGAAAAAGAAAAAATATTTCTCAGGATGATCTTCTTTCAGTCGCCAAGAACATGAACGTTAAAAAAGCTCCTGCAATAATAGATCAGGTTAACCATTCAGTCCAAAATTGGAATCAGTATGCATCCAAAGTCAGCGTTGACAAAAAACTTGCTGCTGCAATCAAAAAAACCCTGATTGCTTTATCGATACAAATCCAGTAAAAAAATATATAGGTTCAAAAAAGGGGAAAGACCGTTTTGTCAGAGGGAGTTTATTTATTTACATTATTTTCTGACATGGAGACAATTTCTTTATTCCAATTTCCAAGATCAAAATAAATAGGTTTATATTTTCGAAAATAAGAGGTTGGTATTGACCCATAACCTTTCGGTATTGATGCAACAAGTATAATTAACAAATTTAACGTATACGCACTTACGGTGCGACCAAATGTTTTAATACCGATATAGGATAAGTCATTAATATTAATGATTTGCTCCATATATCTTTTATTAATTGGATCAAATATTAATGAATCATTATTAATACCTATCAATCGGGCTTTTTTTATTTTATAATTTTTATTAATGAGTTTAATTTGCACTTTATCACCGATATGCACATAATGTGATTTGCCATTTTTGATTTTTGTTAACATTAAGGTTTTGTCTTGACAGTAAACCGTTTTTCCAAGTAAAATTGAAAAAATTACAACTAATAAAATTATATTTTTCATATTAGGCTTCTTCTTAACGTTTTTTTTTATTATATTTAAAAAAAACAGCAGCAGTTTTTCATAAAAAATCATCAAAAAACCGTACGATCTGACCACTAATCTGACCAACAGGGCTTTTAAGCGGTCTGGACGGGAAATGAACCACGCCCGTATCAAATATATTATTAGCAGATTAGAGAAACCGGAAAATCGGGGACACGAAAAAGACCACGATTTAAAAGACCCTGTTTTCAGTATGTTGCATTTCATCCAAAGAACGCTGTTTGCTTTATTCTGCTACAAAGATACAGTATATACATTTAATGTCAAAGTAAATTGAAAAAATATTTTAAATATTTTGTCCAGTATATTTGCAAATAAACTGGACTTATTTACTATATTTGCATTTGAATACAATTATGAAAACTACAGATTACATAGCAGATAAAATACGCCGAATGCCAAGAGGTTATGTTTTCACCTATTCAGACTTTAACACTGATGGCAAAAACAAAGAAGCGATAATCAAGGCACTTAACCGAATGGTCGCTTCAGGGAAATTGGCTAAGCTCTCAAAGGGAAAGTATTACAAACCCCAGAATAGCGTATTTGGCATCCTTGCACCAGACCAGTATCAGGTTGTAAAAGATTTACTTGAATCAAACGGAAAGATTACGGGCTACCTTACAGGGTACAGCATCTTTAACAGGCTTGGACTTACAACTCAGGTAGCCAGTGTCATTCAGATAGGTAAAAATGAAATCAGACCGGACTTCAAGAGAGACTTTTACAGAATCACTTTTGTAAGACAGAAGAATATCATTACAAAAAATAATATCTTCCTTCTTCAAGTTCTGGATTCCATGAAGTTTATAAAAAGAATCCCTGACACTAACCCCAATGATTCATGCAAAGTATTTCTTAGCATAGTCTCTAAACTATCTCTAAAAGAGAAAAAGGATATGGTACGTCTGGCTCTGAAATATCAGCCATTGGTAAGAGCTTTGCTTGGCGCATTACTGGAACAAAACAGAGAAAAAGACCTTACGACATCATTAATAAAATCACTTAACCCTATTTCAAAGTACAAGATAGGTGTCAATACAAAAGTTCTGTCAACTGCAATAAAATGGAATATAGAATGAAACTACACGAAAATAATACACTCTTTAGTCAGTCAATACAATTCGCAGCCAGAGTAATGAAAATTCAGGAAGTGTTTATCGAGAAGGACTACTGGATTACTCTTGTATTAAAACAGCTTTCACAAAGTAAATATAACAATAGTGTCGTCTTTAAAGGCGATACATCGTTATCAAAAGGGTACAAAATTATAAATCGTTTTTCTGAGGACATTGATATTGCTGTTCTGAATGTTTCGGAATTGAGCGGGAATCAGGTCAAAAACCTTATCCGTGATGTAGAAAAAGATATTTCCGCTAATCTGAAAGATATTCCAGATCATGAAGGCACAAGCAAAGGTTCCCGTTTTCGGAAATCGTTTTATACTTTCCCCATTTCCGGTGATCCCCGATTATATCAGGCAGTTTCCGACAAACTGATTATTGAAATAAATTCCTTTGCAAATCCATTCCCTTTCGAGAATCGGGAAATTGTAAGCCTTATCAGCTCTGCACTTACAAAAAATAATCAAAATGAACTGATAAAAAAGTATGAATTAATGCCGTTTACTTTAAAGGTTTTGCATAAAAACCAAACCATGCTTGAGAAACTTGTTTCATTATTCCGATCTTCATTCGAGAATAATGCAGTTGCCGGTGTATCTGGAAAAATCAGACATTTCTTCGACTTGTATTATCTTATTAATGATAAAGAGTGCATGAGTTTCATAGGCTCTGATGATTTTAAAGTACGGTTTAAAGAAATATGGGATCACGACCAGAAAGCGTTTGATGAACCTATTGCATGGAAAGGCAAGTCTGTAAAAGAATCACCTCTGTACATAGAATTCTCTAATATATGGGACTCTGCCAAACTCACATATTTTAAAGAACTTCCGGCATTGGCCTTTTCTCCTGTCCCTAAAGAAGAAGATGTTGTAAAAACTATGAATTTCATCAATAAAAATCTTTCTCATATAATTTAAAGGAAACCTGTCAAGTATTCCGCACCAAATACTTGACATATATCTGAAATCTCCCTTGCCATTTGCAGTAATCTATTCCTGTAATTACTATCATTTTTCCTAATTTCGCTAATAAACGATGAGTTTTTTAGACTGATAAATATCCCTTCCTGTTAATATGAGGAAGTAAATTCCACATGGTATGTTCGAGATATCAATTGTCTGGTTAACGCTTGCTGTATAATTCTGACATTTATAAACACATTGCCCTGTGGAGGTAAAGACCATTACAGACAGGTTGTTTTCTTCCCTCAGTCCAAGGATCGAAATTTGATCTTTCGCAGGGTTGGGAAAAATCTGTATGGCCGATTGCTCCGCCTTATTGCATGTATTAGTATGTGTAGGCAATTCATTCAGCGGTCTCCTCCAGACTCCCCTTGACCATGTTCCCGCATAAAGGAAGGTGCTGTCAAAGGACAATGATTCAACCTGTGTATATGCAGGTAATCCATCGCTAAAATCTGTCCAGAGATTTCCATTATCCGAACTGATGAATACCCCTTTACCCAATGTCCCCGCAATAATTTCTGAATCATTACAAATCAGGGATCGCGATACAGTACTTGCCGGCAATCCAGTATTACATGCAGTCCAGGATGCTCCGCTATCCTGGGAAAAATAATTTCCGTTTGCAGTTCCAATAACTATAACCGAATCATGAATGACCAGAGACCAAACCATCAGATTGCTCAATCCGTTATTTTGAGCCGTCCATGTATCCCCAAGGTCCGAACTCAGAAAGACCCCGTTTTCTGTTGCCGCGTATATGATGGTTCCATTAACGACCAATTCATTTATCTGAGTATTGACTGGCATACCGTTATTTATTTCTTTCCAATGCCCGTTGATAAAAGAATATCTGAAAGCTCCTGCCCAGGCCCCTGCAAATAGATTGCTGTCTCCTGCAGCCAATGCCAGAGGACCATATTGCAGAGTATCGGATACTGCAGACCAGGTAAACCCGTTATCGAATGACCGGTACACCCTGCCACCCGATCCTATTCCCGCATAAATGACCGAATCTGCAGAAACAAGCGAATAAATGTAAGAGTATTGCGGGAAATCATTATTTACCGGAAACCAGCTATATCCATTGTCCGATGACAAAAACAAGCCAGGCCCCATTTGTGTACCGGCAAATACCCCTGAAGAATGAACGGCCATGGTGGTCACAATTGTTCCGATATCAAATCCATTGTTAACTGGTGACCAGGAGGCTCCGTAATTCATAGTGTGGTATATACCACTACATATTGTTCCTGCCAGAATGGTTGTTCCATATCTTCCCAGTGAGCTAACCATTGTGCTTTCAGGGATACCGTTGTTCACATTGTTCCAGTTTGACCCATTATTGGTGGACATGAATACACCACCGCCATCCGTTCCCGCGTAAATCTTATCATTCTCAACCACCAGAGAAAGTACCAGTTGGTTAGACAATCCATTATTGGCGGTTGTCCAAGTATTGCAGGTGTCCAGAGAAATAAAAACGCCTCCGGAAGTACCTGCAAATACAATGGAATCTTTAACAGAGATGGCACGGACATCCGCGACACTCAGTCCGTTATTGGCCGCGTACCAAGTGTTGCCATTATCACATGAAATGTATATTCCACTGTTTGCAGTCCCTGCAAAAATAGTTCCCCCATTTGTGGCAAGAGCGTTAATGGTAGAATTAACAGGCAGTCCGATATAAGTGGCAGACCATGAAATGCCATCGTCTGAGGAGCGGTAAATGCCTCCTCCAAAAGTTCCGGCAAATATATATGAGCCATTCACCATCAGTGATCTTATGGTCGTGGTAAACAATCCGGAGCTTGATGCAAACCAGTTATTTCCATTATCAGTTGAACGAAATATTCCATTATTTTGTGTCCCAGCCAGAATTGTAACTCCGTTTATAACCAATGCCCTGATGTTTTGTGAAGTTATCCCGTTACTCACCAATGTCCAACTGTTGCCGTTATTGACCGATAAGTACACTCCATCACTCCAGGTACCGGCAAAAATGTTGCTGCCCGAAACAGCAAAGCAATTGATAGACTCCCCGAATGGGCCATTTGTTTGTTCCCATTGCGCCATAATATTTACAGGGCAAAATAAATGCATCACTATAAAAAAGATGTATAGTGCAATTAAAAGGATTTTCTTATTCATATTCGGATTTTTTTACAAGACTGAAAATACTACTATCGGTTGCCTGCAAATCAGTTTTATATTTTTATTTATAATCTGTTTAACATGACTGGCAAATATCCTTTACTTTTTTTTTTCCCGGCAATTTCGTAGTTATGAATAATTATGTTTTTTTTTACGGATTAAAAAAAGCTCCTTACAGAACTTTGATTCAGAGTTGCGGAGTTAAAGAGGGAACGAGTTCATTCTCCTAATGTTATAATATATAGAGTGTTGCAAATGTCTAAAACCTCTGGACAACTTTTGGACAACTGACAACAAAATAAGAACTTTTGCCGAAATTTACTTTAAAATTCATTCATTACATATCCAGCACAAATATATAAATATTGTACAAACTGATGAAATAAATATGAAAATAATTTGTAATGTTTTTCAAGTTTGTCAAGTACTTCAGAACTGTTGATAAATAACTATAATTGATAACCAATAATTTAAATATTATCTGAAGTTAATAGAATATTCTTCAATGGTTTGTAACTTATTAACAGACCGAAGAATTAAGGAAATTCGGGTGTATTTTTGAGCATACAGATGCATATTTATTAATGATAATTGATTTACTATGAATAGTGAACCACATAAGAGTATTGATGTTAACGTAT